>JBEKDM010000047.1:0-16123 GCA_050014375.1 Methanomassiliicoccales archaeon
GATGAAGGTCCTCATCAAGGACGAGATGCTCGACACATGACCTACGCCTGAACTTTACCATCGTTCAATCAAAGGATTCCGGGATGCACGAACGCACCGCGCAAATGAACTGAATTGCCATTGTCATCACACGGTCGTTGATCGTCAGTGTCCGAAGGCTTGAACGAAGGCCCCCTTCATTATCCTATAAGATGCGCCTGGTCTCCTGAGCAGGTTCTTCATGATCGTCCTGACAAAAACCGATGATCACCAGTGGACTTTCTCACCGAACGTGGCGATAAGGAGGTCCCGGGAATCCTTGTCGTTCGGGATCAGGAACTTTTTTACCCCGATCCGTGTCTCGAAGGCCAGGAGGTAGAATTGGTTCCCCTCGGCGCCCTCTTCCGAGGATATCCGAATACCTTTCACATCGGCTAATTTCTGGAAATCATTGCCGCTGGATTCTCCGACGATCGTATGGGGGTCCATCGAAATATATCGCCGGGAATAGGCGCCCAGGGCCTTCCGGTGACGCTCCGGTTCAAGAACGGCTCCACCAAACAGGATCGAATCGGAAGCCTTGCGGACCTTGATCGTATCCCCCTCTGTGATCTTGGCGATTATGAGGTGGGAGTTGGTGATCACCAAAGTGAACATCCGCCCTTCCTCGCTTCCTTCCCTGGCCACTGCCAGCGGGATCGTGCCTACGACCTGCTCCGGCCCACTTGCTTCGGCCGACGAGCTCTCAGGCTGAATCTTGGACCCGCAATAGGGGCAGAACATCATGTCCTTTGCCAGTTCCCTTCCGCATGATGGACAATCGTTCATGGTCACAACAGGCAATGAGACACAGTCTCATAACTAATTGTCGGCCTAACGCCACATATATCCAGAAATGAAAAAAGGCCGGAAACCGGCTGGCCATTGGTTTGTAACCGTTACAGTTTCCAGGGGTTCTGGAGGACCTGCTCGGAATAGTACTCGGACAATTTTCCGGTCGTCGCGTACCGGTAGAGCGCGGTCACCAGGACACCGCTGACCGCCGACGCCAGAACCGCAAGGCACAGCCAATAGACCACGGCTAAGATAATACCGGCGATGATGGCGAACGAGCCACCGATAACGAATCCAACTATCAGCGGTATCAACCCAACAAGCGCCAACAGGAAGAATATTACTCCGATCCCGAGGTTCGAGACCAACGCCTCGCCCCACGAGCTCTTCAGCACGGTCGCGCTCCGTTTGATAGCCTTGATCGGTCCGACCTGTTCGAATGCGATGATCGGCACAACGAAGTACGTTGCTACCGACCAAGCAAAGCCGACCATGCCAATGACGATCTTGCCAATTATTCCCGACCGCGAGCTGATCGCTTGCAGGATGAGACCGACCGTTGCCGAAAGCAGCGCCCATTCCAGGATGTACTTCAGGCGGCCCGAGGCCATCTTGAGACCATATGAGAATGTGGGGTCCCCGCCGTTCAATCGAAGCATGGCACATGAGACCAGCGCCACGTTGAAGAATACGACTATGAACGCTGAAAGGAAATAGAAGGCAATGAAGAATGCCGCCAATAGATAGACATTGAGATTTTCCAGCCCAAAAGCGAAGAAGTAAACCCCAAAGAAAGACGCCGCCATCAAGATCAGCGCGATCCCTGAAATGACAGGGAACAACAGTATTTCCTTGTCCTTTCCGATAACATTGAAGCTCAGCTTAGTGAGCGCCCAACCTCTTGAGAGCCTTCCCATTTTAGATCCCCTTTGAATGAATGGCGATGACTTTTCTTAATATTAACTAGGAGGGTCAGAAATGATTGAATTTGTTATCATGAACAAATCGAAATGGCTAAAACTTCTTGACGACGGAATCCGCCTCTGGGTCGAAAGGGTTGGTCCTGACCGCCAAGGAGAACAGGTATGGGTAGTTCTTCTGCAGGTGGCGCATATGCAATATCCATTCCCTGACCATCAATGAGAACGCGCGGGTAATATCTTTGTTGAGGTGAGAAATGTCCGTCGGCGGAGATGATAGGACGTCCTTTCGGTTCATGAGCTCCTCCTGCACATGGAAGAGCGCCAGAAGCAGCTCTGTGAACCGTTCATGTTCCAGCAGGTTCGGGTTCTCCATCATGCTCAGCAGGAAGCTGCGTTTCTCCGTGAGCATGTCCTTGATCACAGCCAGATCGCTCGCTTCCAGCTTGAGGTCGGTGTCCTTCTCGGTGATCTTTTCAACCGTTTGGTCATAATCCCTGTCCGTCCAAGTGGAATTGATGTGCAGGTCCGTCCCAAAATCCGGCAACCTGGTCCCATTCTTCGTCAATAAGAGGATTAGAGGCTTGCCAAGCTCACTGAAGAACGCTCCGATGACCGTGCTCATCTTCCCGATCATCGCTTCCTTCCCCCTCCGTTCCAGGAGCGATTGGATGATCAGTGTCACCAGCAGGACATTGATGAAGACAAAGGCCAGATCGCCAGTGGCATACATCAGCATGTTGTAGAGGTTGTTGAAGATCAGGTAATAGGCTAGGTAGGTGAGAGCTGAGAGAAGTACTAGAACCAACCCCAAACGGATCTGCCAGGATTTCATTATAGGACCGCCATGCGAGGTTACCAGGTATCGCTACTCGAGCATCTGGTTAATTTCAGTATCGGAGTGAACAGTATATGACCCTGGCGAGCAGACAGAACGCGTCATCAGGGGCATGGCTTAGAACAAATCAGAAACGTCCCTTCGACCCTCCGCCACCGGTGCTGCCTCCGCCAAAACCGCCCTTGCCGCCTCTGCCGAAAAGCAACCCGATCCAAAGGATCGCTCGGCCCCTGGTGACGACCATGAGGACAATGAAGATCCCGATGGCAATGACCAGTTCAGTACTGTCTAACGGGATGAAGCTGATGGGGTATGGACTGGGTGCTGGACCGGTATTGATGTAATTATCGGTCAGCTCTAGCCCGATCGAATAGACGAAGAGCTTGATCCCCTCGGAATAGTTGCTGGGCGTATCCAGGTAAGGGACAAGATATGTGTCTTGCAGTTCCGTTAGCTTGGCCCCGTTGAGTATACCCTCAACGCCTTTGCCAGTGACCACACGCCAGCTCTTGTCTGCCGTGGACAGGACGAAAAGAACGCCGTTGTCCTTACCTTTCTGGCCGATCCCGTTCTTTTCGAAAACCTTTATCGCCAGGTCGTTGACGCCGACATGAATCCCATTGTAATTCGTGCCGTTGACTATCAAGACCGCTATCTGGCAGGTGTTGTTCTGCTCCACCGCGAAGCAGAACTGGTCCAGGTCGTTGTAGTCGGAATCGGTGAGCACGTAGGTGTCATCGGTGACATAATAGGTCAGTTTCGGGACCCAGCTGGTATCCTCGGAA
Organism: Methanomassiliicoccales archaeon; assembly: GCA_050014375.1. Classification (GTDB taxonomy): domain Archaea; phylum Thermoplasmatota; class Thermoplasmata; order Methanomassiliicoccales; family UBA472; genus DASXVU01. The sequence goes on from JBEKDM010000047.1 coordinate 3,357, forward strand.
CTTGATGGCTGGAGGATGATGAACGCCCCGACCGCGAAGATAATCGCCATTACCATGATCACGGCGATGACGGCGATCTTGGTGGAGCGGTTCATCCCAGGCCAGTTCAGAGGTTGAGCGCGGTCCCGTCGTTTATCCCGGTGCCCCAGTAGGTCTTCTCGTTGAAGCCGAAGGTTCCGGCCAGTAGGTTGTTCGGGAATGACTTGATAGCAGTATTGTAATCACGAACGGCCGTGTTATAGTTGCTCCTTGAATAGGACAGCTGCTCTTCCTGGTTCACTATCTCGCCCATATATTGGCTGAACAGGGCATCGGCCTTCAGGGTGGGGTAGTTCTCCCACGTAACGACGATCTGGTTCAGCTGGGAGTCGAGCTTTTCGCTGGTGTTCGAAAGGTTGGCCACAGAAGCCCCGCTATTGGATTCGGACATCCATTGGGTCCTCAAGGCGGTGATGTTCGTCAGAAGGCTTGATTCATAGATGGTGTAGTTCTGCAGCGTGGCCAGCATGTTCGGCAGCACATTGAGCTTCACGGTGTAACGGTTCTTGATCTCCGACAACTTCGCGTTGGTGTTCTGGTCCTTGCCGACCATTCCGTTATACGCAAGCACCGTCCAGAGCAAGATGATGACAATGACGCCTACCGCGACGATCTTGTAGATGGTTCGCTTATTGATGCCCGACCCCTCTGCCATAGGCCTGGAGTAGAACCTCTGGCGATATCAAACTTATCCATGCGTGAAAAGGAATGGTGAAGGGGTTTTCCGGAAAATGGTTCAGAAGGCCGGGATCAGCCCGCGCTGCGTGCTCACGAAAGGCAGGTAGACCAGCTTGGCGTCGTGGACGGTGAGCGTGTAGTCCAGGTCCTGCAGGACGCCCGGTTTCTCCGCCTCGATCGTCACCACGACAAAATCGGCCATCTCCATCGCCTCCGCCTGTTTCACCACTGTCGGGAGCCTAGGCACCATACCGAAGTCCATCCTTGTGCTGTAGGGCGGCGGGTTGAGCGTGAAGTCCACGGCCATCCCCTTGAACCGGTCGATCTCCATCTCCGAGGCCGGGACCCAGATGAAAAGGTTCCCGGAGTTGCCTTCTCCCCTGAGCCAATTAGAGAGCTTGTGGAAGCCGCCACCTTCGGAACGGACGTTATTGATGACGACGGTGGAATACATCCGCCAGAACGGCACGTAAACTCGGTCCTGCAGGGCGTTCTTGTTGAAGTCCCCGATCTCGATGTCCAGGACCTGAACGCCACCGTTCCGGATATGCATCGTGTTACAATTGGTGCAATAGAAAACGGTATCCTTCTGCTTCGAGTAGATCGGGTTCCCGCACTTGGGGCATTTGACCTGGATCACCTGCATCAGATATCACCCCAGTTGTTCCTTCCGGACCCGCCGAGCTGCGAGGCCACGTCCTTGAGGTCGCCCAGCTTGAATCCCCGGTCGGAGAACTCCCCTTCCGAAATTTCCGAACCGCCCCGGAAGAACAGGTAGGTCCCGATCATAATGATGACGCCGACGATGAAACAGCCAACCGCTACTTCCGCAGACTCGCTGGCGACGATCACGCCAGCTGCACCAAGCAGGCCGCCGATGGAAGTTCCCGCCGTTACTGCAAGGCTCTGGAACAGCGGATCGCCCGGAGCACGTCCTGAGAGCACTGCCCCGGTGACGCCGTCGACCGTGTTCAGGTACATGCGGTCCCGGTACGTATAGCGGACCACCCATACTGGGTAATAGATCATAGACATCGACTTGGGGAAGACGTGCACCTTCTCGTACGTGATGTGCGGCACATGGGCATCCGCCCGGGCATTCGACATGGCGCTCGCCTTCGCGTGCGTTACCGCATCATCCTTGCTGGTCGTCGACTCGAACGTTGGGATCATCAGGAAATCGGTCAGCGCCGTTTCGCCGTCCATGTTCTTAAGCTTCTTGATGCCCAGGTCACCCGGGTCGCAGGCAATCTCCGAGAACCGGTAGTCCCTGAGCACCAGCTCCTCTTTCGGTATCCTCTCGGTGTAGGTGCGCTTGCCGTCGCTGTGGGTCCTCTCCTCGTATCCGCATATCCATCCGGCGACCCTCGTGGTCGTGCTCCAGAACGGAATGTAGATCGGATAGCATTCGGTCACCTGGCCGACCTTCTTGAGATCGCGGGCCTTAAAGCCCTTCTTCCACCAGTTGGCCGAGGAGACGACCGCCGTCTCCCTGGTGATCATGTTCTTGAACGAGATGGTGGTGACACCCGCATCGCCCTCCACGAAAAGCATGGAACCGCAATACTGGCAGTTGACCGTGTTCTCGCCCTCGACGACCTTTATGGCACCTCCGCATGCCGGACAATTCAATCCAACCTCGATGCCCATGGTCACATCCTCTTTGCCACGTAATAGGCGATCCCAAACACCGCCAGGACCGTCACCGCCATTAAGAGAACGGCTATTCCGAGATACTTCATGTTGTTTGCAGCGGCCAACAGTCCTTCTGCAATGAAGGCCACGAAACCGACGATGGCCACAAGCATGTAGGAGGCCGAGCTCCTGGTGGGAAACTCAGCCGCGAACACCTCACCTGAGGTGGCGCTAACAACCACGTTGTAACGCTTCTGCTCGAACACGTAATCGATGGTCCAGATCGGGAAGTACACCAACGCCTGTTCCTTCGGCTTGCCTGGCAGCGAGTTCATATACGATGTCATCTCGATGTCTGGTTTGATCAGTTCGGCGCCGCCGGTGTCAAACTTGTTGTCGAACACCTTCATGTCGCCCGCCGGCACCTTGAGGCTATGCAATCCTGGCAACGTCGTCGATCCAGCTGGCTCCACCTGTATCTGCTCGACGCCGTTGACGTCACGCTTGAACAGGTAGACCGGAAAATATTCCTTCTTCGCCCCCACCACCTGAGCGGACTTGTCCAGGTCCTTTGCCTTGGTAGGACCGCTGGCCCATCGCCTGAACGTGCCTATGGCGTTGTTCTGGTCGATCAAGAACGGGACCGCATAATAGAAACCGGCCCCGCTCCGGTCGATATAGATCAACGAACTGCAGTATGTGCACTGGACGAACTTGTCCTTGGCGTCGAACTCCACCGGTGCCGCGCATTTGGGACATTTGATATTTGCCATCAGGTGTCCCTCAGAAGGTCGTACCGCATTCGGGGCAGAACTTCGCTGCGGCGGGAGACTCGGTGCCACACTTGGGGCACTTCTTGGTCGCCTTCATCGGGTTACCGCAATCGGGGCAAAACTTGGCGTCGACGTTCACTTTGCTGCCGCACTTTGGGCAAGGAATGGTCTCGACGACCAGCTTCCCGCCGCATGACTGGCAGAACTTGGCTCCGACATTGTTCGATGCACCGCATTTCGGGCAGAGCACGACCTGCTGTGGAGCAGGCGGCGCGGTACCGGGTGCGGGCTGCTGTTGGCCGCTCCTCATGGAATCGACCATGGTGTAGCCCATGCCGATACCAGCCCCTACGCCGACTCCAGCTGCGGCTGCCCCCCCGGCCGGGTTCGATGCCGCCTCCCGCATGGCCTGGCCGCTCTGGTACTGGGCATAGTTCGTCCCGGTGATCTGCATCGAGGCCCGGGTGTCGACCGCCTTTTGAACCTCATCAGGCAGAGAAACGTACAGACCGGATATCTTGTCGATGCCGACCCCGTACAGGGCGAAATGATCGTTGGTCTTGGAGAGCACCACCTGCTCGATGTTCGGCAGGTTGCTGGCCAGGTCTGCGACGCCCATGCCCTGGTTCTTCATGTCACCGATGGCGGCGTAGATCAGCAGTACCATCTGCTCTTTGATGCGCTCCTCGACCTCAGCGCTGGTGGCAAAATTGAGCGTACCGACGAACTGGTTCACGAAGTTCTCCGGGTTAGAGACCTTGTACCGGAACTCGCCAAAGACCCGGAGGTTGACCATGCCAAACTCCTTGTCCCGGAACTGGAACGGCTGCTTGGAGCCGAACTTGCCGTCGAAAGCGCGCTTCTGCAGATAGATGATCTCCGCCTGCTGCTGCGCACCGGACAGCGCCTTGACCAGCTTGCCCACGATGGGGGCATTGAGGTCGGTCAATGCGTATCTGTCCGGCCTGTCCATATAAGCCAGGACCTTTCCGTCCCGGTAGAATGCCGCGATCTCGTCCTCGCGGACGACGATATTGTCCCCGTACTTGATGTTCCGGTTCATGCGGAACATGATGTTGAGACGCTTGTCCTGATCCTCCCACTTGAACGTATCCGCACCGATTATGCTCATTCTGGATCACACTCCTATTCCCTGGATGGTGGAGAGGCGCTTGGCAAACTTCTCTTCGAAACCGGTGATGCGCATCTTGACGTTATGCAGGTGTTCCGCGGTGCTATTGTCGTCTTTCCCGTCCACGGCGGCACGGAGATAACCTATCGACTGCTCGATGAAATTGATGTTCTCGATCATACCGGCGTCATACTCATAGAGCATGTTCAGCTCCGGCACATCGATACGGATGTCCGCCGAGATGCCTGAATACGCTGATTCACCGTGTGCGATCAGGCCCTCGACCTTCTTGTACTGGTTGATGATCCCACCGATCGGGGTCAGGTTCTTGGACATGGGATTGCTGGTGACCATTGTCTGCCGGAACTCCTCCAGCTCCGTGCGTTGGAGCGCGAGCCTCTTGCCGAACTCGAGCCTCAGCATCTTGTCCGAGTCCCTCAGGTCGTCCCTGAGCCTGTATCCGCGATACCCCGGGACCATGAGCTGGATCTTCTTGATCAGCCCCCGGTCCTCCTCAACCTTTTGCCTGATGTCTGGCATGGTGAACCTTCCTAGCTTGGGTTATAGTGTTAGCTAGTCTATTAAAATGTCGTCCTCACGCCTGGGCGTGACTGGATCCACTAGGGGATGGTAGTGATCACCTTCTCCTTGCTAAGGAACCTGGCCAGGTAGAAAGTAAAGGTCAGCAGGGCCGCCGCCACCAGGAACATGATCAGGAGCATCAATATCGTGATCGCACCGGAACCGCTCACCAGCTGCCCTGCCACCGAGATGCCGATGAAGAGACCCAGGAATGTGAATATCCCGATGACCGTGTTCTCTTTCATCCCCAGGAGCAGCTGTGCATACCCGATCAAGCCCACCACCGCGGCAGTGAACAGCGGCACCGTGACCAGAATGTGCACGACGATTATGAGCGACGGGACCAGGAGCATGTTGGCCGCCATGCTGGCAAGGAATATCACGAAGGTGATGGAAACGAGCGATGCCAGGTATGCCACGACCGATACCCCGATCAGCTTTCCCAACCATATGGTGCGGAGGTCGAGGGGCGTGCACAGCAGCGTCTCTATCACCCCGTCCTTCTTCTCATTGGAGAACACCGTTCCGGTCAACAGATAGCCCATTAGTGCGCCGAGCATCGGAGCCATGAAGAATAGCTGTTTGCTCAACGTTTCGGAAGTCGTTCCCGCCGCCGACTGACCGTTGAGCAATCCGAACCACAAGGCGAAGAAGATCGTGGAGATTATGGTCCCTTTGGATGACGTTATCTCGCGCATCTCCTTCCGTGCCACTATCTTGACCTGGTTCCAGTTCATGGTCCACCCCCCGCCTGTTTGATGATGTCTATGTACACTTCCTCGAGCGACCTCTTCATCCTTTTCGCTTCGGTCACCCGGATGCCGTTCTTCACAAGCCGTTCGATCAATTCCTCGGGCGTCACGGTGTCGGTCGCCGCTTCTGTGACCAGCCCCTTCCGAAAGGTCCCCCCTTCCCCGAGAAGGGCTGCCAGCACCAACTGGGCCTTGTCCGCCATGGCCTCGTCTTTGAAGGTAAACTCCATCATCGGCCGGCTATAGATGGAGCGCATGTTCTCGACCGTGTCATAGGCACGGATCGTGCCATGCTGCAGGATCGCTATCCGGTTGCACACTCGCTGCACCTCGTCCAGGTTATGCGAATTTAGGAAAACCGTTATCTTCTTCTTTCTGGACATCTCCAGGATTATGTCTCGCATCATCTTCTGCGCTTCCGGGTCGAGACCGGAGGAAGGTTCGTCCAGGAACATGATCTCCGGGTCGTGGATCATCGCTCTTGCCAGGCCGAGCCGCTGCTTCATGCCCTTGGAGAACTTGCCCGCTTTCTGGTCACGGCGGTCAGAAAGACCGACCAGTTCCAACTGTTCCTTTATTCTCCGCTCGATGTCATCGACGCCGTAGAGCCGGGCAAAATATTGCAGGTTATCGTGGGCGGTCAACCGGTCGTAGATGCCGTTCTTTTCCAGTAGGACGCCGACCCGTTTTCTCATATCCCCGTCGGTCCCCATGTCCCTTCCGCGGATGAGCGCCTCACCATGAGTGGGTTTGAGGAGCCCGAGCATGATCCTCATGGTTGTGGTCTTGCCCGCCCCGTTTGGACCAAGATATCCGAAGATGTCCCCCTCATCGACCTGAAAATTGACGTTGCTTAGTACCCATCGGTCCTCGAACGATTTGGAAAGACCCCTGACCTCGATGATACTCATGTTTAAGACCCCGATTCAAACACAGACAATCCATCTTTCGACAAATGCGACCGACCGTCAGAACGGTACAGCATCCTGAGATTATTTACTACCGATAAGAATCGCACTTGTCCATTACCATGCAGGAAATAAGTTTGAAATATCCTATGAGGTTCGAACCTTGCTTTAGCATAGCATGGTGGTCGCAAAAATGCAGGTGATAGAGAACTCAAGATCAACCACCGGGACCAAGACGAGAGTGAGCGACGTCAGTCCTGTAAACGGTATGTGCCCGATCTGCATAGAAGAATGCGGCGTGCTTTGCGAGGTCGGTAAATCCGCCTTCCGCGGTAGAGAGGTCCTCTATCCGATGCGCGAACATTTCGAGACCAGCACGGCAGCCTCGAACAAGGACTTCGGGATGGATTACTCCCAATTCCAGATCCTCGCCGAGCTGATCGGCGCCCAAGGGATCGAGGAAGATCCTGACAAGGCCTTCTTCCAGAACGTCAATATCGAGACACAGGTGGCGACGCGATCCCAGAAACCGATCGACCTGAGGGTCCCGTTCGTTATCGCCGGGCTCGGTTCGACCGGTGTGGCGAAACGCAACTGGGACAGCCTGGCCAAAGGAGCGGCGCTTTCAGGTATCATCGCGACCGTGGGCGAGAACGTCTGCGGAATGGACCCTAGTTCGGTCTATACGAATGGGAAGTAGTAGACTCGCCGGACATGGCCTACCGGATCTTAGCATACCGGGAGCTGTGGGAGGGTAAGTATGGTAACATCGCTGTCCAGACCGATGTCGAGGACCAGAGGGGCGGTGTGGATGAATATGTCCTATCAAAACTCGAGGTAGACATAATCGAGAGGAAGTGGGGTCAGGGCGCTAAAGCCATAGGCGGCGATGTGAAGGTTGACTCGTTGGAAAGGGCGCTCGAGCTCAAGAAGCGTGGCTATCTAGTGCTACCCGATCCCGAGGACGAGACAGTGAAGGAAGCATTTAGGGCCGGAGCATTCAAAACCTTCGAGAGGCGCACCAGAGTTGGTTTCCCTGGATTGCGTTCGTTCGTGGAAGATGCAGAAGCTCTGCGCGATTAAGGGAGCGAAGTACGTTTTCCTCAAGACCGGCGCCTATCGGCCGGAGGTCGTTGCCTTTACCATGAAGGCCGCCTCCGAGGCGAAGATCGACATGCTCACTTTCGACGGTGCGGGAGGGGGGACCGGCAAGGCCCCGGTGCCGATGATGAACGAGATGTCCACACCTACCGTTCACCTAGAAGCCCAGGTTCTAGCATGCGCCCAGATCCTAAAGAAGAAGGGCAAGTTCCTGCCCGACATGGTGATGGCCGGAGGGTTCGTCAACGAAGGGCAGATATACAAGGCAATGGCTATGAGCAACATTGGCGGGGGTTTTTACATAAAGGCGATCGCCATGGCCCGCGCACCGATACTTGCCGCCATGAAATCGACATATTTCGCCAAGATGGCCGAGTCGGGAAGTTTGCCGAAGAGTTTTTCAGATTCATATTCCTCCGATCCGGCGAACTTCTTCATCATGGCGAAAGAAATGGCAAAGGACAAGAACCTGAAACTAGGCCAGAACCTGCCCTGGGGGGCGGTAGGATTGCACACCTACTTGGTCGACCGGCTGGGGGTCGGATTGAAGCAGCTGATGGCAGGCTCAAGGAAGTTCAGCCTGAAGGACCTGGACCGTTCCGACATTGCTGCGCTGAACCCATACGCTTCACAGGTCACAGGCATCGAGACCTTTGACCAGATGTCGTCCAGGGTCATGCCGGGTATCCTGGAATATTGGGACGAATAAACGACAACATTTGCCGGTTTTTCCGGCATTCCTTTTATTGATATCACCATCTTGGCCGATAGGAATGGTATTAATATTCGTAATATATTATTCATTAACAGGATGGTTTATCCATCCAACTATCATTCATCCAGATAGACGGAAATAGGGGATGATATCTGACCTAAAAGCATCCAACGAAAGGCGAAAACGGGAAAAGCATTAATATCGACTAACGCATTTGCTTTCTTCGCTCAGCTCAGGGGAAAATGAGCTGGAATCGTTCGGGGGAACGAAAAGCGGACTTTCTTAGGAGGAGAGGATCGCATAGGAGCGGTGAGCCACCGGCCCAACGAACTCCAAACGCTTTCCAAACCAAGGTATGGGGTCAACAATGACCTCTACCTTTTTTAGATTTTTTTTGGATTGTTCTATGCTTAAAATCCATATCCAGCATACATAGTTTAATCTAATCAAGGTTCGAATCCGTTCTTGTCAGGTGTCGTCCATGGAGCCCAAGTCTAAGTTCTCCAACCATCTTGTGAATGAGAAGAGCCCCTACCTCATCATGCACTCTCATAATCCGGTCGACTGGTATCCCTGGGGCGAAGCGGCGTTTGACGAGGCGAAACGCTCCGGGAAACCGGTTTTCTTATCCATCGGCTATTCCGCATGCCATTGGTGCCATGTAATGGAGAGGGAATCATTCGAGGACGAGGATGTGGCCCAGGTCCTTAACGACAAATTTGTCTCCATCAAGGTGGACCGGGAGGAGAGGCCGGATATCGACGAGCTATATATGAAGGCCTGCCAGGCTATGACCGGGGGAGGAGGCTGGCCATTGACCATCGTGATGACACCGGAGAAGATCCCGTTCTTTGCCGCCACATATATCCCGCGGGATGGGCGATTCGGCGTGTCGGACATCATCACCGTCCTGAATGCGATATCCGCTGCCTGGAAGGACGAACAACACGAGATCCAAAGCATCACCTCCACAATTCTGAAGGACATCGCTGCAATGGAGATTATTAGGCCCGGCGAACCTAATATCAAGTACCTGGACGATGCCTATCAAGGTCTGAAGAGAACCTATGAGGAGAAATTCGGCGGATTCGAGAAATCCCCGAAGTTCCCTATCCCCCACAAGGTCATCTTCCTGCTCCGGTTCTGGAATGATACCGGCAACGCGGACGCATTGAAGATGGCCGATTGGACCCTGACGAACATGATGCTCGGGGGGATCCATGATCATATCGGGGGAGGATTCCACCGCTATTCCACGGACGAACAATGGATATTGCCGCATTTTGAAAAGATGCTCTATGATCAAGCCCTGATCTGCATTGCCTATGTGGAAGCATATCAAGCCACCGGCAGAGATGACTATAGAGTGGTTGCCAGATCGACCGTCGAATATGTTCTCAAGGACCTCTCCTCGGAGCAAGGGGCGTTCTGCGCCTCCGAGGACGCCGACAGCGAGGGCGTGGAAGGCAAGTTCTATACCTGGACATACGAGGAGATCCAGGATGTCTTGGATGACATGAATCCTGAGATCTTCATGGAATGTTTCGACGTTCGACCCGAAGGAAGCATCGGTTCCGGCGTGATGGGCGACATTGGCAGAAACCTGCTCCATCTGACAGCTGATCATGCAACGCTGGCAGCCAAGTTCCAGATGAGCCCGCGCGAGCTGGTCGACTATCTGGGAACTTGTGCCGAACGGTTAAGGACCGCCCGAGAGCTACGGGTCCGGCCAGCCAGGGATGATAAGGTCCTGACCGATTGGAATGGTCTCATGATCGCCGCACTGGCCAAGGCGGGTAGGGCGTTCGGCGAAGAACGTTATCTGCAGGCTGCCAAGCGAGCGGTGGACACGATCGAGGGGCTGCTAGTCTCACCTGAAGGAGGTCTGTATCATATGTATCGCGAAGGCGAAGCGAGGGTGAATGGCATGCTCTCCGACCATGCGTATTATATCTGGGGGTTGCTGGAGCTATACCAGGCCACCTTCGAGTATCGATACCTGGACAGGGCACTGGATTACACCAGAAGAACGATCGATCTATTCCTCGATGACAAGGGCGGCTTCTACAACTCGGTGGCAAGGGACGATCTGGTGCTTCTAAGCAAGGAGATATCGGACGGGGCGATGCCTTCGGCCAACTCGGTACTGGCCTATGACCTTGCGATTCTATCGACCATGCTGGATGACGCAAGTCTACGGGATATCGCAATGGCCTCCGCCAGGTACTATGACTTCTATCTCAGCCGGGTACCGGACGCCTTGTCCTTCTTCATGATGGGTCTGAGGTTGCTGTTGAGACCCGCCCAGGAACTGGTCATCGCCGGTGACCCTAACGATGAAAGAACGAAGGCGATGATAGGAACTGCCAACTCGGTCTACCTGCCGTACACGACAATGATGTTAAACCCTATACGCGATGGGAAGACGGCCGAGTGCACTCTGTTGAGGCATGTTCGCGAGATGGCGCCAATCGGAGGGAAACCTACAGCGTTCGCATGCGCCGGCGGGACCTGCCAGAAACCTGCCAATGACGTAGATGAGATGCTTCATCAGCTCGGAATGAACAAATAGGCCGGACCAAGGTTAAACGATGGCCTCGTCATTCGCCTGGGCCGAGTGAGAAGGTTCGGTCCCTTGGGAAGGAGGATCATTGCCATCGTCGAGGGGTTTGTCGTAATATATCCTGGTACGACGCTGGAACCGCTGGAACATGGTGAGCACAGGCTTACCTAGGATTAATGCGAAGACCACGTTCCCGAAGACATGCAACGCCCCGAACGGCAATCCGGCCACGAAGGTCGGCACGAACAGATTGGGGTCGCTCTTGTAGAATGTGATCCAGCTGCTGAAGTCCATGAGCGTGTTGTAAGCCATTCCCAGGACGATCCCGAGCAGGACGATGTCCCTGACCGTGATCTCTTTCATCCTCTTGCCCAGATACCCTGCGACCATTCCCACCATGGCCCAGGCGACCATCTCCCAGGCAGTCCAAGGGCCCTGTCCAAAGAAAAGGTTGGAAACGCCCGCAGTCATCGATCCGACCATGGCCCCGGCCAACGCGCCGAACACCAGCCCTGAGACTATGATCAGGAACGTACACGGCTTGATGTTCGGAAGGGCAGCGAACGGTATCCTGGACGCGGCCGTAATCGCGCCGAGTATGCCTATCAGGGCGACCTCCTTGGAGCTGATCTCGGACTCCTCGAACTTGGCGAACATTATCCCGATGATAAGGATGAGCAGAATGAACGATAGGAACGCGGCATAGTCCCCCATGATTGAACTGGCGAAGATCGCGATATAGACGATGAGCGCGACCATCGCGACTGAGGCGATAGTGAGCACCCAGCTCAATTTGATCTTCCTACCTCCACCCCTCCTATTTCCTTGGCCAGCGTGACCACGTTCTCGATGGGCGTGCCCACCAATCTCCCCCCCGAGAGCGACATCACCCTGGTGGCATGCTCGGCCACGAAACGGTAATCGTGCGTGACTATGATAGTGGTCATGCCCTGGCCCCTCAGCGTTTCGAGGATGGATGCCAGCTTCAGTTTGTTGGCGTAGTCCAGACCGCGGGTCGGCTCATCCAGGACCAGGATCTTCGGGCGGCCGACGATGATCGAGGCCATGGCAGCCCGTTCCCTTTCGCCGCAGCTGAGCTCACGGGGGAACGTATGCCTATATTTCTCCAGGCTCAGCATTCTCAGGGTCCAGTCCATCCTTTCTTTCCATTCGGACCTGTCAATTTTGAGATTCCTGAGGGTAAACTCCAGTTCTTTCTCCAGCGTTTCCTCGAAAAGGTAGTTGTTCGGGTTCTGGCCTAGGTAGCCGATGTCCCGGGAAAGGCTTGCCGTGGTGGCCTTTGCGATGTCCCGGCCCATGACCTCTACCTTTCCGTTCTTCGGTCTGAGTATCCCGTTCAGATGTTTGAGTAGCGTCGATTTGCCGCAACCGTTCAAACCGATTATCGCCACCACCTCCTGGCGTCTGACCTCAAAGTTAAGGTTCTCGAGAATGGATTCGTTGGTGTAGCCAAAACTGATGTTCTGGGCCGAGACGACGACCTCTTCCTTCCCCAGGTCCTCGCCCGACCGATGAAAATCGGCAATCAGGCCCTCTTGCTTGAGCAGGGGAAGCACATCCGCCCTGGCCCCATCCGCCGCCACCTCCCCGTCCTTCATGTAGATGATACGGTCAGCGTAACGCAGGCAGCGTTCCAGGCGATGCTCCACCAAAATAATCGTGATATTGTAATCCTTGTTCAGCTTTTTGAGGAAATCCAAGAACAACGAAGCGGTCTCTTCGTCCAGCTGGGAGGTCGGTTCGTCTAGTATGATGTATTTCGGTTTCATGGCGATTACCGAGGCTAGGGCGACTTTCTGCTTCTCCCCTCCGGAGAGCTCCGGAATGAAGCGTTTGAAGAAACGGGCCAGGTCGAAATACTCGGAATA
>JBEKDM010000048.1:0-15826 GCA_050014375.1 Methanomassiliicoccales archaeon
CTCGATGTGGTCTCTCACGTCGCGGAGCACCTCTTCGCAGTCCATCGCCCCGCCTCCCGCGAGCGCCGTCCTCGCCTCGGCAAGGTAGCGATCCAGGAGCGTCTGCGCCTCCGGTGTGAATGTTGCCATTTTCAGGCCTCCTTGGCGATCTCGACATTGGGCTTCTTCAGGTTCAGCTTGCAACGTATGCACTCGTCGTAGCCCATGCGCCTGATCTCCGAGAGCAGTTCCCTGGGGTTGCCGGAGCATGCCACGGTGCCCTTACAAAGCACGAACCCGCGGTCCGCTTCGACGTAATCGAGAATCGCACCGGTATGGGTGATGATCAGTGCGGCCCTACCGCTCATGTCGCGCTTCCCGGCGCATCCCATCTTGCCATGCAGCAACTCGCTGACCTTTGCCCCGACCTTCTGGATGGAATCGATGTCGACGCCCGATTCCGGCTCGTCCAATAGGAACAGGCAGGGGTTCTGCGCCTCCAGCTGTAGCAGTTCCGAGCGTTTTATCTCGCCCCCGGAGAACCCGACGTTAACGTCGCGGGCCAGGAACTGCTGCATGTCCAGGTCGACCGCCAGCTTGTCCGGGTCGGAACGGCCGCGTCCGGTAACCTTCACCAGGTCTCTAAGTCTAACACCGGCCAGGTTCGGCGGGCGCTGCATCATCATGCCAATCCCTTTCTGTGCCCGGTCTGAGACCGACAGTCCGGTGATGTCCACGCCGTTCAGGCGTATCGAGCCCTGGGTAACCTTGTAGCCGCTGAATCCCATGATGGTCATCAGCAACGTGGACTTGCCCGAACCGTTCGGTCCGAACAAGACGTTCGTGTAACCGTCCATGACGCTAATATTGACATCGTGCAACACTTCCTTGCCACTGACCTCGACGCTTAGGTTCTCTACTTCCAGCATATGGCTCGACCTGGCTATCTTGACTGAGCGCAAGTTATTTACCATTTACCCTGTTAACTATTGTGAAGTCGAACCTCTGGGAATGCTTATGTCGCATAACCGCAGTACCGTGGCCATCGTGATAAGATGGTCGAACGATTTGATCTCCTGGTGATCGGTGGTGGCGTGGCCGGTATGAAGGCCGCACTGGACTCCGCACGTGCCGGGCTGAGGGTGGCCCTGGTGGAAAAGGAGATGGAGCTAGGTGGCGTTTCAAGAACGTTCACATATGCAGATATCCCAGGCCGATCCCTGTCGGAAAAGGTCTTCCGGCTGATCGAAGAGATTGGCCAGGAGAGTAATGTCAGCTTGATGCTAGGCCAGCACGTGGGGAACTTGACCAGGGATAGGAACCTGGTCACGGCGATCGTCGCGGACGATCATGAAGGGATGAACGAGATCGAGGCCAGGGCCGTCCTCATCGCCACGGGCATGGAGCCCATCGACGCGCAGGCCATACCGGAATATGGTGCTGGCAAGCTTAGCGGTGTCGTTACCTCGCTCGAGTTCGATGCGTTGCTCTCAAAATGGGAAGCGGATGGAAGGTCCAGAGCCACCGTTGTCTCCATCGTCCAATGCGTCGGTTCCCGAGTCGAGAAGCGGGGCGTGCCATACTGCTCGAACTACTGCTGCATGAACGCGGTCAAGGAGTCGATCAGGCTCAAGAAGTTGGACCCCAAGGTGCAGGTTTACATATTCTATATTGATATCAGGACCTCTGGCCGGGGGCAGGAAGCGGCCTACAAGGAGGCACGCCGCCGTGGCGTCCGATTCGTCCGGGGGCAGCCGGCGATGGTGATGGAGAAGAACTCGAAACTCCTGGTATGCGGTGAGAACACCTTACTGAACGAACTTTATGAGGTTTCGGCTGACATTGTGGTCCTGAACGTGGGGCTGCGGCTCTCACAGGAATCGCTCCGCCTTGCCGATCAACTGGGAATGGCGTTGGACGAGGAAGGCCTGCTGTTTGACGACGAATTGCGACCGGATATTGCCCCGGTCATGACCGTCGGATGCGCCGAATCGCCTAAAGATGTCAACTCATGCCTGGAACAGGCCAGCAACCGTGCCAACCGCATTGTCCGGTTACTGGATCTCCACAGGATGTAGATCAGTACTCGGTCACCGGTCGTCTGGGTGCGACCTTTTCGGCTCGTTCCGGAACGACACTTTTGACATTGTTAGCAGGGGAAGGGGCGGTCTCCTCCACCACTGCGATCTGGTTGTCATCTTGGTCCAGGAAGATCGCGATCAGCCCTCCGATGCGCCTCTTTTCCGGTTTGACCGCGAAACGCACTCCGCGGTCCACCAGTTTGCGGTGGAGGTCATATATGCTCTCGGTCGTCAAAATGATCCCGGTCGGCCCCCCTGGTCTTCGCCCTTCCGCGTCCGGGACGTACAATGCGACTCGTCCCAGGCTTCCGCCAGGGCCGAGCTCTACCCAATTCTCGGCGCTCGAATCCCTTTGGACATCGAGGCCGAGCACCCTTTCGTAGAACGAGATGGCGGCAGCGAGGTCCCTGACCGGTATGGCCACCGTCGAAACGCCGAGCAGGATGCCCCGGCTATCGTATTGGGTGTCTCCCCCCATGGGGTCTCCGAGCGGCATGAACGTTCATCCGGTTCGACCATATTTAATGTTGCTGGATAAGGTTGGGGGTGATCCAAAGCTCCGATGGCTGGATGACATTCCTGGGTCCGTTGGATCAGAGTCTTTTCGATTCAATCAGTGTAGGAATTGGAGCACCAATACGTTACCTTGTGCGCCCTTATCGCCATGTTCGGATCGCTTACCATTTCGAAGCTGGCCGGAGGTTCCACGGTGCTGGATTTGGTCTCCAGCAGGTATCTGCCCTTGACCGAGCTGTGGGTGGACAGGTTCTTGTCGATGGTCTCCAGGTCGAGCGGTGATTTCGATCTGGGACTGGCCTGTTCTATGACGACCCCCAGGTCCTTGTTCGCGTAGTGCTCCTCTACGATCCGGATGTTCCAGTCGATGGAGATCGGGGTCACCGAAGGGTTGCGGTCACGGAGGACCCAACCCTCGCCCACCCTGGACAGCTCTCCCCGGCCGGGAATGCCTTCGAAGTCCGTCAACATGTCCGTGATCTTCTTGGGGGAGAGGCCGATCGCCGATGCCACCCCGGTCGCTGCCGACACCGCCGTCGTGTATGAAGGTGCCAGGAACGTGGCCGGCATGGTGAATGGGAAGTCTCCTTTTTTTACGTTGAGCCAGCACTTGGGCTTGTTGCCGAATTTCATGCCTTTGTCGAACGACACGTTGATGTCGCCGAACTCCCCGAACTCGACCACCTGGGTGCTCTTCGGGACGAACACCTTCCACATGTTGATCTCAGGATGTCGCAATACCAGCGTGCCCTTGGTCGACTTGACCATCTGGATGATGCCATCGACCGCCCTGCGGGTGCCGGCGGCGATCGGATAGTTGTCGCCCGATGCCGTGGTCACCACCCCGATGTCCGCCAACCCGGTCCCACCCAGATTGCACTCGAAAACACCTCTCGTCCACTCTCCTTCCATGAACGACAGTCGCAGTATGGTCGCCGGAGAGATGGAGGCGTCCTTCTCCAGGAGCTGCACCGTTTCGCCAACTGAGAACAGCCCTCGCGAGGTCAGCAGCAGCACCTTCTCGCCTTTCTTCTTGAGAATGTGGGAAATGGCATGGCAGGCTGAGGTCTTGGCCTTCGTTCCGGTTACTTCGATGGTGGGGAAGTTGAAATGTGCCAGCTCGCCCACGGCCCGGTGGAATGTGATCTTCTGTTCGTACTTTGCCCTTCCCAGATAGTGGTCGGGGCAATGGACGGGAACGACCGCCAGGTCATATTTCTTCGAAGGCGTGGTCCTTGCGACCGCTATGCCTTCGTTGCGCAGATGGTCGACCAGATACTGTTCCGCGGTCCCGTAGACGTCGACCGCGGTCACTTCTTCGCCCCTTGAACGATATGTGAGAGCGAGAACGTCCCCTCCGTGGGTCAGGTCGAGCACTAGCACGTTCATTCAAATGTCTCCAGGCGGTCACGATGGTCCTGCCTATTTAAAATCTTAATCGCCAGAACGACTACTTCGCGAACACGTCGAAGCCCAGGCTCTTCCCCAGGTCCTTGGCGGTCCGGGGCACGTCGGCCAGCTGTCCTCCGCCTTCGTACTGGATCCAATATGTGCGCGAAAGCTCGTCCAGCGCTTCCAGCGGGGTGATCCCGGACATCGAGCCCTCGGAGAGCATGGCCTCGATCTTGGTGTACGCCCGGATGGAGAGGAACGCGACAAACATGTGCCCGTCCATGGTCTCCCGGTCGACCAGGAACTCCCGGTCCTGGCCAATGGTCTTGCGGTAGTCGGCGAACAGTCGGTCCACCGCGTCCCTTCTGCGGTATTGACGATAGATCTCCTCTTCCCCGACGTCCTTGTCCGAGGCCAGCATGATGCATCCGGCGATGTGGCTCCGGTCCATGACGTTCTTCTCCGCAAGCCGGTTCTCATCCAGCATCCGGTATAGCGTCATCTCCTCCTCCATCTTGAGCTGGGCGTCCTGGTACAGGTACAGCCACATGCTCTTGTGCCTTCTCTTGCCGCACTTGATCAGGTGTTTGTCGTGGAAGAAATGCCGGGTCAGCGGGATATCGATGTCGTACAGGTCGCTGTCCCGGTTCACAGGGAGGACGAAAGATACTTTCCTCTGCAGGAGCAAGGTGACGACGTCCTCGGAGAATGAGTCCCTTTCCAGCACCAGGGTCATGCCTTCCCCGCCGATCTCGTCCAGAAGCTTGCGCATAGGTCCGAGCTGGCCCACCGGGTTGGAAAGCGTCCGCACCATGGTGGGTGCCCCGGTGTCCATCGAGAAGATCATGGCCAGGTTCATCCGCTGCATCAGGCCCGGCCCGTCGGGGCACCGGTCCACCAGGTCGGTCTGCTCGGACCGCGTGAAATAGGCGGACATCCCGTAGACCACCTCATCTCCGGCGACGCACATGCCATTGAAGACCTTGGCCTGGGCTTTCTTGTCGTTGCCGACCCTGTGGAGCATTTCCGCCAGGCGTTTGGGGGTTAGGTCAGGCTTCATTCCGGTGACGTTGTACAACTTTTCCCAGGTGTTCTGGACTCGGCGCAGGGGAATGTCGCCCAGCACTCTCATCATGGATAATGCGTAAAGCTCCTGCCAATCGTCAGGGAAAGAGCCTTTGAGCAGGTCAGAGATATCGGCCATGGCCCGGTTGAGCAGGACCGCATTGCCATATTGTTTGACCACCCGTTCCGCGGCGGGGACCAGCATGTTCTCCTTTTCCTGCAATCCTTTATGCTCGTCCAGGCGCCCGATGTACTTGGAACGTTTCTTTCGTTTCTTCTGCTCTTTGTCCCACACCGTGGTGGAGCGGTAGACGTAATAGGAGGAACCGATCCGCTTGATCTCGAGCCCTTTGGAACCCTTATCGCGCTGATCTTTGAGCCAATTAGCCGCCCACTCGTCCATTGACCCGAATAGGGAATAAACAATATTAAACATTTCCTTATGTTCGTTTAGGCCAGCTATAATCCAACCAATAATTTTCCCCCTAAATTATTCCCTATACAAGGGGAAATCATTTATATTTAGGGGTTTCATCGGCCGCTTAACGAGAATCGAGGGATTCAAGAATGGCAGCTTCCAAGAAATTGATGGCATTGACCGTTATCGCCGTCCTGCTGATAGCAGGTCTAGGAGCGGTAATCATACTCTCATTGAAGAACGACAATGGCACCACTCCGGCTGACCAGTCATCAACGATCAGCGTCATCGATGACCGCGGTGTCAACGTGACGGTGCCGAAATATCCTCAGCACATCCTATCGTTGGGAACAGCCTTCACAGAATGCCTGTACGCTATAGGCGCCCAGGACCAGATCATTGGTGTGGACAGCACCAGCAAGTATCCGACGGCGGTGGCGAACAAGACCAACATCGGTAGCGCCTACACCCTGAACCTGGAGAACGTGACCATGCTACAGCCCGACCTCGTCATCATGTGGAAATCGTACACCACATCGCTGACCGCCCTGACCAACCTTAACATGACCGTCATCGCGTTCGACCCGCAGTCGGTGGCCGACGTGGAAAAGATGATCAACAAGCTGGGCAACGTGACCGGAAAGTCCAGGGAGGCGAACTCCGTCGTCACCGATATGCAGACCCGCATCGCCGCGGTGCAGCAGAAGGTGGCCAACGTCGCCGTCAGGCCCGCCGTCTACATGGAACTGCTCAGCTCCGGCGGCAAGTCCCCCGGTCCGGGCACCATGACCGATGACGTGATCGGCATTGCCGGCGGATACAACATCAACGCCAACACCTCCGCCCGGTATACCAAGCTGACCACTGAGTACGTCATCGGGCAGGACCCGAAGTTCATCATCCTGGAGACACAGAACACCAAGACCAACGACCAGGTCAAGAACACCACCGGGTACGGAACGATAAGCGCGGTAGTGAACGACAAGATCATGCGCGTGGACGGCGCTTGGCTGACCGCATCGCCCAGGATCGTCCTGGCCGCCGAGGCGTTCGCCTCCTGGTTCCACCCGGAGCTGTTTCCCGCTTAGATAAATTGAGATGGCGCGGACATGCGTGCTTCGTGGAGTTTTTCCCCTTGCCTCCTTTTCCCACGATGCCGCCCCCGGCGCCCTTATTACTTTTTCGCCACAGTTTATGAACCAGTAATGTTTTGCAGGAAGCGCATGACGATGGACCAGAAGGGCATCGAGGAGATGCATTCCCAGAAACTGCACCGATGGTCGCTAACCATGGTGTTCCTGACACTGGCGTTCATCGCGGTCGCCATAATGGCCATCGGCATCGGTTCCACGAGCATCTCCCCCGAACGGATCATCGCCGCGATATTCTCTAACGATTTCTTCCGCGTCATAACCGGGCAGCATGCTTCCAACCCGATCAACGCGGTCGTGCTCGAGGTCCGCATGCCGCGGATCGTCATCGGCGCGCTCGTCGGTGCTTCACTGGCAGTTGCCGGGACGGCGATGCAGGGCATATTCCGGAACCCGATGGCATCACCTTACATTCTCGGCCTCTCGTCCGGCGCTGCGTTCGGGGCATCGTTGGCGATGGTGCTGGGCTTCTCCGTCGTCAGCGGAGAGTTCGCCATACCTGCGATGGCCTTCATCTTCTGTTTCATCACGCTCTTCATTGTCTATGGGATATCGGCCACCAAGATGGGCGTCCCGGTAACGACGCTGCTACTGGCCGGTATCGCGGTCGGCTCGCTCTTCACCGCCCTGGTGTCGCTGATGAAGTATTTCTCTGGCGACAATCTGAGCTCCATCGTCTACTGGATGATGGGAGGGCTGTGGACCAGCGACTGGCAGCAGGTCTGGGTGACGTTGCCGCTGGTGGTGTTCGGTTCCGCTGCGCTGATGTTCTACAGCAAGGAGCTAAATCTGATGATGGTGGGCGAAGAACATGCCACCAACCTGGGCGTCAACGTCAGGCGCTCCCGTTTGATGATCCTCATATTGTCCTCGTTGGTCACCGCGGCGGCCGTCTCGGTCAGCGGTGTCATCGGTTTCGTCGGTCTCATTGTTCCGCACACGTTGCGCATCATCCTGGGCCCCGACAACCGTATACTCATGCCGGCGTCAATCGTCGGAGGAGCGGCGTTCATGATCGGCATGGACTCGATCGCCCGGACCATCATCTCGCCGGCCGAACTGCCGGTGGGGATCATCACGGCGCTGATCGGAGCACCATTCTTCCTCTGGCTGCTGAGGGCCCGCAAGCGCGACATCTGGGGGTGGTGAGATGGAGCTCAAGGTGGACGGGGTCACGTTCAACTACACCAGCGTGCCGGTGCTGGACGGTGTGTCGTTCGATGCCAGAGGAGGCGAGGTCATCGGCATCATCGGCCACAACGGCTGCGGTAAAACGACGTTGCTTAAATGCATCAACCTGGCCCTGCATCCCGGTTCCGGGATCGTCCGTCTGGACGGCAAGGATACTCTAACCATGTCCCGAAAGGACATCGCCAAGGAAGTAGGCGTGGTCGCGCAGAACACTGTGATCACGTTCCCGTTCACCGTGTTGGATATGGTCCTGATGGGACGGTTCCCTTCTTTGGAGCGGTTCGCCAACGAGTCCAAGGACGACCTGAAGATCGCCATGGACGCCATGGAGGCGACCAGCGTCACCTATCTGGCTTCGAGGCCGATCGACGAGATCAGCGGGGGCGAGAGGCAGCGCGTCATCATAGCACGGGCGCTGGCACAGCAGCCAAGAGCTCTTCTTCTGGACGAGCCGACCCTGCACCTGGACATCAACCGCCAGTTCGAACTGATGGAGCTGATCCGATCGCTGGCTAAGGAAAAAGGATTGCTCGTCATCATCGTCTCCCACGACCTTAACTTGGCGGCGCGGTATTGCGACAAGCTCATCGCATTGGACGAGGGGAAGATCGCAGCTGCGGGGGCGGTAGGCGACGTCCTCACCGAGGAGAACCTGGCCAAGGTGTTCAACATTCGGGCGGACGTCCGCTTCGATGAGCGGGTCAGCTCATACGAGATAACCATCCTGGGAACGATCCCGAAAAAATAAGATCACCGTCTGGTGCGACAACTATCGACTATCCTGATGCCCCATTCCTTGTTGGACAGGGCATGCTGGTGCATGTACGTTCCCATCGTTCTTCTCTGGACCAGACCGTCATGCCTTCCGTCGATACCCGTTCCCCTGATCACATTGAACGCGAATGGTCCGTTCGGTGTTGGGACCAGTTTCGAATAGTGGAACTCATGACCTCTGACAGTTTGGCCAGAGAAAAGGAAATTGTCCTTGGTCCCCTCGGAAATAACGTATGAGAGCCCCTGGCGATGATCTGTCAATGTGGCTTCGTGTTCGAAGACACCAGCCATTTTGCCGTTCACGGCCCCGTTGGATATCGACCGGCACAGCGTCATCATGCCACCACACTCTCCATAGATCGTCTTATTGTCCAAAGACGCGGTCTTCAACCCCTCGAGGAAGTCCCGGTTCGAAGCGAGTGCCTCAAGGTGCATCTCCGGATACCCTCCGCCCAGGTAATAACCTTCAGCATCCGGCAGTGCCTCTCCGCTTAAGGGGTTGAACTCGACCAGCTCCGCCCCGGCAGCCTCCAGGGACTCCAGGTTCTCCTGGTAGTAAAAGGAAAACGCCTGGTCCCGCGGCACTCCTATCTTGATGCCGCTCCGTTCACAGACAGGGAACGGTTTTGTGGTCGGAAATTCCAGGTCTCTGCCCTTCTCTGAGATCTCGAGCAGCGGTTCGAGCTCGATGTCCTTTACCAGATCCTCCACGTCCGCTATGGCTTTCCGAGAATCGGTATCGCCCGGAGTGACCAGACCGAGGTGGCGCTCGGCAAGTCTATCGTTGTCCCTTTCGATGGTCCCCACGACCCTGGTATCGGTTAGGGATTCGACCGCCTCGATGGCCTTTTGCCTATGTCGTTCCCCGCTTACCTGGTTGAGAATGACGCCTTCGATTCTTACCTCCGGGTCAAGCATCTTGAATCCCAGGACCAGTGCCGCAGCGCTCTTCGCCAGGCTACGTGCGTTCACCACTAAGATGACCGAGGCGTCGAGGAGCTTGGCGATCTCCGCCGTGCTTCCGGTGTCTCCGGTCGCAGTAAGGCCGTCGTACAGACCCCTGACGCCCTCGATAATGGCTATGTCAGCGTCCTGTGTCGACCACCCGAATAGATTGCCTATGGTGTCCCTGTCCATGAAGAAGGAGTCCAGATTCCTAGATGGTCTGCCGGAGGCTATGGTGTGGAACATCGGGTCGATGAAGTCCGGCCCCACCTTGAAGGCCTGGACCGAATATCGCTTGGAAAGCCTGGAGATGATACCAGTGGCGATCGTGGTCTTGCCTACACCGCTTCCCGCACCGGCGATGACCAGTTTCCTCATGTCAACCCTGTTCTCTTCCTGAGCAGTTCCCTGATATCCTCCGGAGACATTGGTGTCGGGATGTTCTTGTTCTTGTTTTCTAGAATGTTCTTACTGAGCTCCCTGTACCTCTTTGCCTGCTCGCTGTCCGGGGCGCCTTCGATGACGGTCTTGCCATCATTCTCGCAATCGCGCACCGTCTTTTCGCGTGGGATGAAGCCGGTCAGCCGGCTCCCAATCCTTTCCGCGAACTCCGACACCGCCGATTCCTCGTCCTCGACCTCCCTGGAGTTGCATATGATCCCTCCCAGGTCGACGCCTAGGTTAAGGAGTCCACGACAGATATTGTTGGCGGCGTAGAGCGACAAATACTCGCCGGAGGTAACAATGAAGACCTCGTTGGCGAAGCCTTCCCTCAGCGGCGCGGCGAAACCGCCGCAGACCACATCCCCCGGAACGTCGTAGATTATCACGTCTATTTTGTCGTCAAAGAATTCCTTGTAGAGGGCATGTACCGCCACGATTATTCCTCGCCCAGCGCAACCTACACCGGCCAGGGGGCCTCCGATCTCCACGCATTTGACGCCCTTGTAACCTTCAGCGATAGAATAGTCCTTGTCGGCGCCGCCTTCCTTCATCCGCTCGAGGAACGTTGGGATCTTCCTCCCCTGCAACAGAGTCATCGATCCATCGGCCTTGGGGTCGCATCCGATGTACCAGGTGTTCAGCCCCCTCTCGGCGAAGCTGGCGGCCAGGTTGGCGGAGATGGTCGACTTTCCTATGCCTCCTTTTCCGTAAACTGCGATCTGTCTCATCGGTAGTCCTTCTCCACCACTTCACGGATGGTATTGCCCAGCTCGGAAGGTATGATCGAATGCGTGCTCATGACATCGGCATGGGTGGATACCTCCCCCACCGAATTCGCGAACCCCTTGTCCAGATAGTTCCTCAATTCCCTTGGCTGGTCGGTAACGAGTATGTCATCCTTTCTCAGTCGGGGTACTGCATGAGGCAATCCAGCGATCACCCTAACATCCACATGATATGTATCCAATATATCGGCCACTTTCTCTCCGGCTATCGGATACTCGTCTAGGCCTCCGGTGATACACTCAACCGTTACCCCTGCCGTGGCTAGATCCCGTAGGATATCATCGCTATATCGGCGTATCCTGGGAAGACCAATATTACTGTCCAGGTTGGCAATGTATAGTGTCCGCCCACCCAGACGGGATTTGGCCATTTCCACCGCCCGCATGATATCGGCGAAACCGTATGCCGTTTCCTTCTTGGCGTTAAGCGCCACCGCCACCGTTCCTCCGTTCCGAAGTGTCGAAGTGATCTTCAACGCGACAGACAGCTTCGTTGGTCCAGAAGAGGGTTCAAGATATTCCCTACTGGTGATTCCCCGGTCCCTTTCGATCGCGGTCGCCCTCGTTAGCATAGCCCTTTGTCTCTCACATTCATAAAGCGGGATTACTCCCTTTTCCACCGCAACCTCAAGGGCCCTTATCGCCCCGGAGGTATTGGCGCCGGAGCATCCATGGACATCGATCGGCAACACCAACGCCTTGATCCCCGCCTTCTTCACGGCAGCGTCGAGATTCTCCCCAATGATCATGCTGGCACAAGAACCGATGAGCCCAATCATTTTTGGCGAGAAGTCCCTATCGATGGTGCGAAGAACGTTGACCAGGTTCTCCTCCGCTCCGAATATCAGATCGTTCTCCTGCATCCCGGTGGTCATCACCCTCACGCCAGCTTCCTCCAGTCGCCTGGAGGCCATGAACCCGCAGCCGGCGGGACCATGAAGAACGATTACATCCACCTCCATGTCACGAAGTGTATACATGGCGGCAATGATCGGGTTCGGGCGGGGATGGAGGACTCTGTTCATATGTATCCCTCTTTTGTGCACCAAAGCGTGACCGCATGAGTTCCGATGACCTCCTCCGGTTTCGATGTTCTGATCAACGGCTCTTGTAGCTCCTTGACCAGTCCCCTATCGACCACATATGCGGCCTTGACGCATGCTCGAAGACTAGCGACCTTGGCGATGTCATCAATATCAAGCTTTTCGCAGACCTTGACATTGACCGGGTCGACCACCAGCGCAATATCATCAGCGTGATAGTATTCCTCCAGTGTCATGAGGTTCCAGTCGATCGACCTGGCGGTGACCCCGGGGTTCCTCTCCCTGATCACGATCGTGCCGTTCTGTCTTGCCACCTCTCCCCTGCCAGGCACGCCCTCGAAGCTGGTGAGCGCCCCTGCAATATCTTCTGCTCCGACGCCCGCCGAATATGCCAATGCCGCCGCCGCGCTCAGTCCCGTCGAATAGCTGGGGGCGAGGAATCCCCCCGAAAGTGTAAGGGGGATATTGCGTTGGTTGACCCTCAAAACTGCTGGCGCCCTTTCTCCCAGGCGAAGATCCTTCAAGATCGTGACCTGAATGTCGCCACCGCTGCCAAAGGTCGTTACTTCTGCCCCTTCGGGTATCTCATCCTCGATGATCGTCTCATCCTCTGCCGCGATGACGATCTTGTGCTTGGCAGACCTTACCATTTGCATCTTTCCCACGTTGGACGATCTGGTTCCCCCGGCGATCCGGTACTCCTCATGCATGTTGGTGACCATGCCTATGTCAGCCAGGCCAGTTCCTCCCAGGCTGCATTCGAATATCCCGTAATCCCAATCCCCTTTCATCTTGGAGAGCCTGAGGATCGTGGCCGGGGCTATCGAAGCCCTTTCCTCAATGACTTCCACGGTCTTCCCTACTGAGAGTAAACCGCTAGAGGTCAACACCAGCACCTTCATTCCTTTCGAGCGCAGGATATGCGCCAGAATATGGCACGACGATGTCTTAGCTACCGCCCCGGTGACCTCTATGACCGGATAGCTGAAATGAGCCAGTTCGCCCACCGCCTGGTGATGCGTCAATCTGCGTTCGAAAGACGCGCCTTGCAGGAACCGTTCCGGGCCATGGATGGGCGAGACCGCCACGTTGAACCACTCATGAGGAGTGCTGTCCATCACCCTGATCCCTGCAGATAACAATCTAGCCTTGGTGGCCGGAGGACAATTGTGGTAAATGTCGACGGCAGTTACCTCATCACCCTTCTCGGCATAGGATTCGGCCAGGACCTCACCCCCATGGGTAAGGTCCAATATCAGGATCTTCACGTTCAGCCCTTCTTGGCCCGCTCCCTTATCCGGTCAGAGAGAATGTCGGCGATCCTGTGGTCGGCTCCGATCGGCCCGCAATACCGGAGAGTGACCTCCTTCCCGTCGACCGTCATCTTCCCACCGGCCTGGTCCTTGCTGAGGCCCAGGGCGCCAGGGATGTCCTCGGTAAGATGTATGCCGCTCGCCAGGAAGCATGGCTGTACATAGATGGTGTCAACACCTTTCGCCACTAAGACCTTTAACCCGTCCATAATGTCTGGCTTGTTGATCTGCATGAAGGAGGCGGTGACCGGGCCAAACTCCTGCTTCTTGTCCAAGATCTTGGCCATATCCACTACAAGGTCCTTGTTGAACTTCAGCTTGCTTCCATGTCCGACGATGAGTACTCCGCTTTTCATTTCTGCACCTCATTTATTCGGTAAATTACTGTATAATATACGGTAAGTTAGCTAGCGATGCGTTTTCACGCTTATATTGATGGGTATTCCCTAATACGGGGCAGCTCTCCAATAGTTATTCGGTAATAGGGAATATTATCATGCTCCATCACATGTTCGTGATCGAGGCCTTTGATCGCCCTCAGAACGGATCACTCATGATCAAATCCATTGATACTTGGCGCCAAACCATTTTCCAGCTTGTTGTGACCACAGATAAGGACGTTGATCCTCAACCCCACCTTCTGCTCAACCTTGGCTAGATTGGACCCGACCAATGAGATAAGGGTGGAATCGGTATACAGAACGTAATCTTTGCCGAGACTGACCTGAAGAAAAGCATTCTCCAGTGCGTGAAATGAATGATGAACATCGATCTTGCCCTCCCGGACCATTTGGCGGGCTTTTACTCCGTAGGCTCCGGAAGATAGGTGAAGATTCTCGACCCGGTCTGCTATCGAACGGACCTGTTCTGAGTAGCCCGGGTCTTCCACGTCAAGAACAAACATGGTCCCTCCTGAATGATCGCTGATGCCTGGTTTCTCCTGACCGGGGCGAACCTTATGTTCCATGACCTCGGTTGATCCGGAACCTATGGGAAAACATTTCTGGCATACCTCGATCAAATTGCGGGGAAAGGGCATTTCTGGCCTTGAAGTGCGGAAATGCATTTGCTGGTTGAGCCTGACCGGAAAAGGCGGGACTATCCGCAATTTGTCTATGAGTTCGTGCTCGGCAAAAAGTTCTTCGGGGGACCCTGAGAACAATATTTCTCCTTTGAACATGACCATTATGACATCTGCCCACTCATAAGCGGTCTCGATATCGTGGGTGGACATGATCAGGGTCATTCCGCCGTGGTTGAGCTCATCCGACAATTCCATGAGCTCATGAACCATCTCCGAGTCCAGTCCGGCGGTCGGCTCGTCCATGATGAGCACTTCCGGTTTCATAGCCAAAGCGCCTGCCAGCGACACCCGTTTCTTCTGACCGAAGGAAAGCTGTTGGGTTGGACGCTGCCTCAATTCCTCCATGCCGACCAAGTGTAGCGCCTCATCGATTCGGCGCTCAACCTCCTCCCTTTCCAGCAAAAGATTCATCGGACCGAAAGCGACGTCCTCTTCGACGGTGGTAGAGAATATCTGGTCATCAGGATTCTGAAGCACCATCGCCACCTGCTCACGCAGTTTGGCCAGGGACTTCTGGTCGTACTTGAGGGGCTTGTCTTCAAACAGTACCTTTCCGTTCTTCGGGCGCAAGATTCCGTTGAAATGGAGAAACAGTGTGGACTTGCCAGCACCGTTGGGACCTAGAAAGACGATCTTCTTGCCCTTCTCGATGTCCATCGATATGTTCTTGAGGGCGACGACGCCGTTGGGGTAAGAGAAATTGAGCGCATCAGTTTTCAATATCGATCGGTCGGTCATATCCTCACATCCTGAATAGTGCAGCCAGCGGGGCGGGATTTACCAGCATCAGGTTTATGATGTTCAGCAATTCGAAGGCTATAATGGAGGCGAAAACCCATTTCGCGGTTATTTTCGCAGGAGTTCGGTAACAGTGGAACTCGCCCCGGAAGCTCCGACAATTCAATGCCACCTGGGATCTTTCTGCAACCCCCAACGAACGGGTGAATACTCCCACTATGATCTTAGTGGTGGTGCGGAACTTGTTCCTATAACCACGGAAGCCCAAACGGCATTCTGCGGCATTGGACATGGTATCCATTTGTTCCAGCAATAGGAATGAATATCGGTAGACCAGAACAACAAGCTCGACGATCTCTTTCGGTATTCTTAATTGCCGAAGAGCGTTGGCCAGGTATGGTATCGGCGTGGAGGTGGCAAAGAACAGCATCACTGTCACCCCAGCGATAGCCCGTAGGAAAACCAATAGACCCAGGTCCACTCCGTGCCTGGAGAAGTTCAGTTCGATACCACCCAGACCGATCGAAAAGAGCGGGTCTCCAGAGGTCACCAGGGCGATCACTATTGCCCCGATGAGGAATATCCCCAGACCCTCCAGCAATGCTATGGCGATCACCCGTGGAAAACGCATCTTGGTCGAATAGAACATCAAACAAAAGCCTATGATGAACACCAGAAATGGAATCACAATGGACGGTGCCAATAGTGACGAAATGAGCAGGGAGAGCGCTATTGCGAACTTGCCCAGCGGTGACCAGTCCCGAAAGGGGGAGGTATAGGCGATCTCATCCATCGCGAACAACGGTTTCCTCCTCCTTTCCTTTATCCAGTTTGATTCGTTTGAAACGCCTCCAGACGTAATAGATGATGGCCAACCCGATGAAGGTCTGGACAGCAAAGAGAACGA
>JBEKDM010000049.1:0-15666 GCA_050014375.1 Methanomassiliicoccales archaeon
TATCTTTGGTCAGATATATGCCAGCCGAGGACATTCGAATGGATGGAATGGGTTCTTCGAGATTTGCCAAGGC
Organism: Methanomassiliicoccales archaeon; assembly: GCA_050014375.1. Classification (GTDB taxonomy): domain Archaea; phylum Thermoplasmatota; class Thermoplasmata; order Methanomassiliicoccales; family UBA472; genus DASXVU01. Next base: position 74 of record JBEKDM010000049.1, read on the forward strand.
CGGCGTGGATGTGCAAGGTTCATGCAAAATTAGTGTGAGCAAATGCGAGAAATGCGGCGCGGAGCTTAAGAAGCGGAGTTCCACCTGCGGTTGCGACACTGACTTGGTGTGCCCGAAGTGCGGGCATTGCAACTATTGTCATGGGACCAAGAAATGCCAAGAAGAATGCTGCGCCGATTTAGCCATTGATGCGGAAAAGCCGTTGCAGACGCGATGCAAGGTCTGCATGGACACAGGCGTATGCCAACAGTGCCTGTACCGGTAATGATCCACTTGGATGATTGGCACGGATATGTAAGGACGATCTATTCTATCGAAAGGCACAAGTCCCTGGCTCATCAATGATGCTTTTTAATTAATGGTTTAAAATTAAAAATGGTTGTGGTCCGCGAGGGACCACGTATTATTTCTTCTTCCCCTTGGCCGGTTCTGCTGCCTTTCCCTTCGAGTTCCAGGACGATCCCTTCTTCTCGGTTACCCCAGCCTTTGCGTCTGCTGCCTTTGCTGCCTCTGCACCCTTCTTCTTCTTGTTCATGATTTTCACATCCAATAATTGCAAGCAGGATCAGGGCGACGGGATAAAACGTCAAAGAACACCAAAACTACGAGCCTAAACCCTCAAGGTTGGCCATATTTATAGTCTATCGTATTGTTATGAGGAATTCTCTGATTTCGTGATTGTCCGCAGAACATCGTTTTTATGGGTCCACTGTCATCAGCCTTCATGGCTGAATCGGACGTCGTCGATTGGGAAGGCTTGATCGCAAGGGTCAAGGGACCGTGCGGTGGATGTCCCAGGAACGGCTCCAAATCACCAGTCCTATTCAACCGGAAGGTTTCGCTCGGAAACGTCGAGTTCATTGTCGTTTCACAGGAACCAGGATTCTGGCTGAGGACGAATCAAGCGAGAGCTGAAGAGGACCTCCTTCGGCTTTGCAGGAATGGAAAGCCAAACCTTTCTGAGATCAAACAGGCGAACCCACTAAGTAAAATCATTCAGATATTCGGCAACTTCGATCCGACCGGGGATCGGGTTTATTGGACCCATGCGTTGAAGTGCATCCCGTCCAAGTGCGATCGGGACATCAACAAGGAATGGCGGAAGGCGGCGACCAGATGCGAGGAGATGTTCCTCGATGAGGTTCACCTTTTGGGCAAAAAGGAACTTTGTGTCGTCACTTTCGGGAAATACGCTCTGGAAATGTGCCTGCACGCTTTCGCTGACCAGGACATCGACCAGGAGCTAAGCATCAGCGAATTCATGCAGAACAATAGACTGCCTTTGGCCTTCAAGCATAAGTTCAAGGATGGAACGGTGAAGAGCATCTCCCTTTTCATTTACGGAAATCCATCCAGCGAGGTCGTCAATATCAGGAAGAGCGGTGGGAAGATGACCGTGGAGGAGATCCAGGATATCGAGACCGCCCGTATACTGGATATTATGAATAACAGACGATAATTACCTGTGTTCTCTCTATGGAACTATCAGAGTGATCGGGTTTGCCCTCAAAGGTAAAATCCTAGGAAGGCTTCAGATGTTTTGGATATCAAGAACGACAATGTTTGTAGGAGTATCACAAATGGCAAATTACTCGGAACCTGGCGCTTACATAGAAGAGATCTCAGTAATGGCAGAACCTATAGAGGGAGTCAACACCAGCACGGTGGCGTTCATCGGGGGTGCACCGAAAGGACCGATCCTTGAACCTACCTTGATAACAGACTGGGAGCAATTCGAGGAAAAATTCGGCGGATTGGATTATTCAGGCAAAGGGTGCTATCTGGCACATGCTGTCGATCTGTTCTTCAAGAATCAAGGCCAGAGGGCTTACGTAGTTCGGGTGACCGAAGAATCGTCAGAGGAGACCACAGGTCGAACTGAAGTGGCATACCGCACCGGTCTGCCTTGCCTCGAAGCATTGGACGACATCAATATTGTAGCCATGCCCGACGGGACCAACATCCTAGACCAGAAGGCATTGGTAGAACATTGCGAGAAAATGAAGTTCCGTTTTGCCGTCCTGGATTCGCCAAAAGACCCTAGGGATGTAGGTGATGCCCACGATGTGAGGCTGCAGAAGACGAAACTCGTGTCCACTAAAGGATATGCGGCCATTTATTATCCGTGGTTACAAGTGCAAGACCCGCGAACCAAAAGGACACGCATTGTCCCGCCGAGCGGAGCGGTGGCAGGCGTTTTTGCACGTTCGGATCTACAGAAAGGTGTCCAAAAGGCTCCAACAAATGAACCCGTCTTTGGCGTACTGGACACAGAGGTTGCGGTAGACCAGGCTGACCAGAACGATCTCGGCAGGATCGGAATTAATACTATCAGGAAATTCACCGGGCGAGGGATACTGGTATGGGGTTCAAAAACCACATCCAGCGATTCCATATGGAAATACGTTCACGTCCGCCGGGCTGTAATTTACCTGGAACAATCGATCATCAAAGGGACCGAATGGGTCGTCTACGAACCGCATGATGAGATTACCTGGGAGGAAGCAAAAAGGTCCGTTGAGGAATTCCTGACCAAATCATTGAGAGACGGAATGTTACTTGGCACGAAACCACAGGAGGCGTTCATCGTCCGGTGCGACCGGACCACCATGACCCAGGCAGATATTGACAAAGAAAGGCTGGTCATTGAAGTTGGGGTCGCGCTGACGAGACCGTCGGAATTCATTATTTTCCGAGTTACACACGAAATGGAACGGGTCGGCCCAAGGAAACTTGTCGATAAAACACTCGATGCCCCTAAGAAGAAAAAACATTACTACATGGCAAGGACGATGCTAAGTGAGTGATACTTAATGACCGCCAAATCATCGACGAGATCAGACCCTGAGACCAACGCACCCGTCTTCGCGATCGAGATCGATGGAGTCGATGTGGTGCAACATGGACCGAACGTGCTGAGCGTCACAGTCGATCTGAGCCTGGACTCTTTCGGCGGTTTCTCTATTGTTTTCGGCGGGAATGCTGGCTCACCCAAGGGACTGGGCTGGATCGACAGTGATCTTTTCACAGTGGGCAGAAAAGTATCCATTAAAATGGGGTGTGCACCAAATCGGCTGACAACAATGATAGTCGGTGAGATTTCGAATATTAGGGCAAATTTTCCATCTGATGGGGCGTCTTCCGTCGAAATAATTGGCGATGATTCAGTTAGCTTTTCGATATCGAAAAAGCGTCGAAAGAAGACGATTACAATGCGATATGGAAATGAGCTGCTTTCCTTCAGCCCGGAAATTGATCGATCGCAGATCGGTGGTGAAATCGTTAATGACCTGGCCAATAAGGGAATAGGTTCGCTTTCGGCCACCAAGAATGAAAAGAAGATGCGCTCAAGACTCGTTCTCGACAGGATCCAGAAGGAAACGATCATCGGTATCGGCGAATGCGTTGGCTACACTGAAGTTGTTCCTGGAAGAACCTTGAGGTTAGAAGGATTGGGCGATAAGTTCTCCGGGCCATACCAGGTAACAGGTTCGATATACTCTGTGGATAGCAGCCTGGCATATCGGATGACGTTCATGGTGACGACTAAATAGGTCAACAATTCCAGGCGTGCATCCGGTCAGCCGACCACAAGAGTCTGGTGAGACCTACTGTTGGAACGCCTGCTCGAGCTTTAAGGAGGATCCGTCACAGGCTCTTGCGATGGCTCTCTCGAGAACTTGGGCATGGTCCCTGTCGGCCAGCGCCACTTGGTACCTGGCGTGGAACGGCTCTGTCTCCATCAGCGGTAACTTGGCCATGGTCTCTTCCATTCCTGGCCGATATCGCATCCGATCGACCATCAGTCTCTTCGTGCCTGTGTTCGCGATCGCCGTGACCAGATCATTCAGATCGCTATCCGAGAGCAACGGCAGGACCGGCCCCACCATGGCATAGGTGTTCAGCCCGGCATCGCTTAACTGCCTTAGTGCCTCCATTCTCCTCGAAGGCAACGGCGCCCCCGGCTCGAACGCCAGTGATATCCGGTCATCGACCGAGGTTATGGTTATGCCGACCTCCGGCCGTTTCGTTGCGGTGATCAGCTCGATGTCCCTCACAACCAGGTCCGACTTGGTCAGCACCGAGATCGGGTTATCATGCCTGACGATCTCCATCAGGCATTTGCGCGTGACCAGGCAGCTCTTCTCCAGCGGCTGGTACGGGTCCGTGACCGTCCCGATGCCGATGACACCGCGTTTGTTCTTGATCTCCTTGGCCAGCACCATGGGCAGGTTCGACCTGACCCCGACCTCCTTGCCCCATTTTGCGGAATCCTTGTGCAGAACGTCCGGCGCAAAGCAGTATACGCAATCGTGCTCGCAGCCGACGTAAGGGTTGAGCGCATAGTCCATCCCGGGCAGGTTCGACCTCGGCAATGCCGTCGTCGCCCTGACCTCATACGCTTTCACCGTCGGCGGAGGCATCTTGTCCTCCATCATGAAGAAATCCAGGTCACGCGTAATCATCGATGCGCCTCTGCCTCATGAAATCCTTCACGATCTCGCTCGTGGCGATCCAGCGGGACAACGGGATCTCCATCCTCCCCTGAACGTGCGCCAACGCCTCGTTCATAGAATTGAACTTGGAGGGCGGCATGGTCAACGCCTTACGCACATTCTCCCTGACGTTCCAAACGCCGACCGGCATAATATAGCCAGGATGCGCCTCGCGGAAGATGACCGCCCCGGCCTGGCGGCGCTCCTTCATCAGCACTTCGTTGCATGCCATTCGTGCCGCGTAGTAGCAGCCGCCGATCTCGGCGTAGTCCTTCCGTCCCTCGTAGAACTCGTATGACGAGATGATCTCGATCTGCTTTCCCAGCGGGTTCCATACCGTGTTCGGGTACCAGGCCTCGATCAGCTCATAGCGCCAGGACGTCGGCATGAACATGACACACCAGCGGTTGTCCAGCTGGTCCCAGTCGTAGATGCGGAACTCGTTGATCAGCGGGTATGTCTTGGTGTGCTTGAGCATGTCCTTGCCGATCATATCGTCGACCGCGGTGATGCTCCACCGGGTTGGCACCAGTTTCCGGTTCTTCTCCAGTCCGAACGCCCCGACACTGAATGCCTTCTGCAACCGGGAGATCATGACCCCGTTTTTGTACAGGTCAGTGACCGCCTGCGTCGCCAGCAGGTCCGTGTCGTAGTACGCCTTCTCGATCTTGTGATCGTACTTCGGGTTGGTGATGCTGAGCTTCTCCAGACGAGCGGAGGGCCCGAACGGTTGTATCTCGTCGTCCAGAACGATCTTGCCGGACGGACGTTTTGCGAAGTTCGCCTCCACGTCGACCGAGTTGACCGATAGTCCCAACTCCCTGGTGAGATCCACGATCTTCCCACCGTTCTGAAAGTCCTTCACCGATACGCTGTACTTTCCCCTTACGAGCTTGAAACGGAAATCGACGATCTCCTGGATCGATTTGCCCATCCATTGTTCGGGCGTGTCCATGATCGATGTGTCGCCCATCTCCGGCGGGACCAATGGCCCAATGTCCACCTTCGGGTAACCGTATCGTCCGACGAAAACGCCGGGCGGCGTGCTCCCAGCCAGGTCCAGGCTGTCGATGAGCTTGCGCGTTTTCGATTGTGAATAGAACTTGACCATCAGGGCGCAAGTGGGCTTCCCGCATAGGTTCTTCGAGCCCTTACATAGGACACAAGGACTTCCTCGGGAAGGGGCTACGCTGGTCGATGCCACGGAATTGAAAAGGTCTTTGGAGCTGACCGATGCGCTGGGCGTTGCCATTCCATTCCTTTCCTAGCGGGAACGGGGTATTTTACCTTAACCCCCAGCCCGTCGAAGATGGACGAATGAGGTTCCGGTTCCAGGGATCAGGCGAGGCGCTTCCCGACGTTCGGGCCTGGGCTTTGGTCATATACGGTCCCGGGCTCCATGAACCAGACCCCGGTCACTGTAATGCCACGTGCCTTGACCTTCTCATTCATCATGTCCAGGACGGGACCTGACGTCTTGAAGTCCTTGATCGTCGCATGCACCTGATAGGCGTTCCTGCCGTTCACTATCAGGACCGCCGGGCTTTCCCCCTTCTTCTTCATCTTCTCCATGTTGATGTGGGTCTGTTTCATGAACACCACTCCGAACACGATGGTGTTCGGGTCCGGGGCCGCCAGGCTTCCCAGCGGTACCGCATGCACCACTCCTTCGGGTGTTTTCGTCGCCAGCACCTTAACGCTCGCCGGATCGTTGAGCGCCTCCATGACCACCTCGGGCAAAGCTACCAAGTCTTTCACCTAAGGAATCATTGTGCCTGAGATACGATGAAACTTTGCCCGGAACGTGTTCCCTCTGAGATCCTCGATCCTTTTTCATCCGGCCCAGGCAATGATGTTCGTTCCGCCCGACTCCGAATAATCATCGCCCTTCACGAAACGGACATTGCTGGCACTGATCTTGTAGTCCCTTTCCACCAGGATGCGGGATATGTCGTTGGTGATGCTGCATGAGGTGAAGACCCGGTCGTTGCCGGAAGAAATGGCCGATTGTTCGCATGCCGCCATTAGCGAGGACATGACCGCCCCCCGGTCCGAAGTGTTCGGGTCGGTCAGAAGCAGCCTGAGCGAGACCATGTGCAATCCTTCCAGTGGCGCCTCCATGATCAACGCCGCCCCCTTGGTGATTCCGTCGTGACGGAACAGGAAGGCCTTGCCCAGCGAGTGCTTCAGCGTCCTGCGGAACTCCGTAGTGCAGTCCATGCCGGGATAGACGGCAGAACTGAGCTGCCGGATCTCCCCGCTGTTCTCCGCCAGGTTCGAGGCATTCATCTCCTTGATCCCACCGACGAAGTACCCGGCCGGCCGGAGCTTCTTCTCGGCGAAGACCGTTATGCCAACGGAACGGTATCCGAGATGGGTATAGAACCGCTTGTTCCGCTCGCTGTCGCTCATCGTCTCGACCCCAAACACCCGACAACCCTGGGAACCTAGGTAAGTATGGCAGGCTTCCATGAGCGTCTTGCCGACACCCGAGCCCTGATGATCAGGCAACACCTCCACCGGTCCGACCCATCCGACGCTGCCCCACACATGACTATAGGCGGTCCCCACCATTTCGTCGTCCAGCATGGCAGCGAAACAGCCCCGCGGCTCCTCCTCGATGGCTGCCTTTATGATCGTGGCCGGCCGGACCGGGTATTCCACCGGCCTTCCGATGTCCTCCGAGGCGACTCGGGACCAGGTGGCCTTGCCGACCGCCTGGGCAAAGGGAATATCATCGACGACCATGTGACGAAGTTTCACCCGACCATTTGCCGGTCGACCCTCACCACCCATTTCCGCCGTGCCTGTCACGGTTGGCTAAGGAGCTTCACCGGACATAAACGTGATGGGGAGAACGTTCCGATTCGTTCGTGGAACTCTCGGTACTCCTTGACCAAGGTTCACCACTTCATCTCACGGTTGCACTTCGGGCAGACCGGTGTGTCATGGGCGAACAGCTGTCCGCAATAAGGGCATGCATAGGTCGGGTTCTGCAGGATCGGCTGTATTGAACGGCCTCCATCAGGTTTGCTGACAAGACCGACCACCATAATGACAAAGCCAAGGATGGCGAACACCAGGAAAAGGGCTCCTAGGTCTGGATAGCCATTGACCTGCTGTTGCACCGGGAATCCATAATAGTAAACGGTCTCCATGTGCTTCTCGGTGAAGGCCCAGACCGAGGCTCCGGTGAACATCGCGCCCACGATCCCGCCAGCAATGGTCAATCCTTTGCGCATTCGGACATCAATGCTTTCCAGATTAATGAGACTATCTTCTTCGATTATCTGATACGGCCCATATCAGGAATGCATCTTTGATGTTTCACCACGTCCCGTCCAGACAGTGTTCAGGCCTACAGGGTCACTATCTACATGGGTTGGGGCTGGATCAATCCCAGTGGGTTCCCTTCCGGGTCAGCTATCCAGACGAAGATCCCGACCTTCGGGACCTGCATCTTCGGGGCGATCACCCTGCCGCCTTTCTAGACGACCTTTTCGACGAATTCGTCAACCGATTCAACTCGCACGTAATTTATCGGTACCTGGTTCGGTTCCGTGCGTTTGTACAATCCACCGTTCACACCGGGTTCCTTCAGCATGCCCTTCTCGTCGGTCGGGACCGTGTGGAAAACATAATAGTTCAGGTCTGGCTGGAAAATAAACTCCCAACCAAAGACCTCCTGGTAGAAGTTTTTCATTTTTTCGATGTCGTCCGTGGGTATCTCGAAGTGAATGATGGTGTGGCTCACTATTTCACCGGATGCTCTTTTCGAGCGGCCACGACTTAATCTTTGCTACCCTTTCTAGCGCGCAGGCTGATCAACGCCGCAGTGGCTCCGGCGGCGATACCATTGTCGATGTTGACGACGACAAGACCAGGAGAGCACGTCTGGAGCATTCCCATCAGCGCCGCCTCGCCCTTGCCCCCGAAGCCATACCCGACCGATGTGGGAACCCCGATGACCGGAACGTCGGTGAGCCCACAAATCACCGTCGGCAGCGCTCCTTCCATTCCCGCGCATACCACGAGCACGTCCACGTCCTGTTCTAGCATCCTGGATAGCGGGTCCAGCATGCGGTGCAACGCGGCCACGCCGATGTCATACTCGGTGAAGACCTCGCAGCCCATTGCCTCTGCCACGGCCTTGGCCTCCTCCGCCACGGCGATGTCCGAGCTTCCCGCCGTCATGATCCCGACCCTGCCCTTCATGACCGGGTCCTTCCGCTTGTCCACGACGACCATCCGGGATGATTCAATGTACCGGACCAGTTTTGGGTCGATGATCTTCTTCACCGCATCAACATGGGCCTGTGATGCCCGAGAGACCAGGATCACATCCCGGTCCTCGATGACCCGCTTGACGATGTCCGCGACCATGGCTGGCGTTTTCGTCTCCCCGAAGACGATCTCCGGTATGCCCCGGCGCGCCTCCCTGGCATGGTCGAAGCAGGTGTGCTCGCCGATGCGTTCCAGGAAATCGAGCTTGAGCAGTTGCTCTGCCCTCCCCTCATCGATCTCCCCGCGCTTCAACTGTTCCAGGATATCGCGGATGCTCATGGTTTTTCCCGATGCACTCTTCGCTTATGTGCTTTTTCACCGGCGCTATGTTTGAATACCAATTTCACCCCATCACCGGACGTGACCCCGGAAGAGAAGATGTCGAACCTGCGTATGCTGCTCCGATCATACGGTCCCTTGGCCATCGCCTTTTCTGGCGGTGCGGATAGCACTTTGTTGCTCAAGGTGGCGTTGGACGAGCTTGGCAAGGACAAGGTCATAGCGCTGATCGGGGTCTCGGAGACATTCCCTAAAAGCGAACGGGAGCAGGCAGTGGAACTGGCGGAACATCTTGGGGCAAGGCACATCGAGTTAATGACCAAGGAGCTGGATACCAGCGCTTTCGCAGAGAACACGGTCGACCGGTGCTATCACTGCAAGAAGGAACTGCTGACAAAGTTCCTGGCAATAGCGAAGGAGGAAGGTTTCCTAGCCGTCGCCGATGGCAACAACGCCGACGACATGAAGGGCTCGCGGGCGGGGCTCCGGGCGGTACGGGAATTGGGCACCCATAGTCCCCTGGCAGATGTGGGCCTCACAAAGGATGAGGTGCGTCATCTGTCCAAGTCCCTAGGCCTGCCAACGGCCGTCAAGCCATCCAGCGCCTGTCTCGCCTCCCGGATACCGTTTGGAACGGCGATCACCAAGGAGAAGATGGCCCAGGTCGAGACGGCGGAAGAGTTCCTGCGCGGGTTGGGAATAACTCAGCTACGGGTACGCCACCACGGGGACGTGGCCAGGATCGAAGTAACTCCTCATGAATTCTACCTGGTGATCAACAACCGGGACTGGATCGTCAAGGAGTTCAAGATGCTCGGCTTCACCTATGTTACGATGGATATCCAGGGGTTCCGCTCCGGGAGCATGGAAGAGCCGCTCAAAAAGAAAGTTTGATCGGCTTTATCGCGGTGAGCATCACGAACCAATGGTTGATGTGGGCCTCGCCGGAAATCGTCCTGTAGCCGAACTTTGCCTTAAGCGCGTCACTGAACAAACTCACCTGCCGCACTATATTTTCGGCGTCCGTTGCATTTGCCGTGCCGGTCAACCGGGACAATGGAAGGTTCCGCGTATAGGTCCTCATCTCGCGCAGCTCCAAGCCAACGGACGAGACCATCTCCCTCCAGTCGCTAGGACTGTACTCCCTTACATGCGAACGGTCGTGGAGGACGTCTAGCATGTTCATCGCCTGGTCGACCTCGTCGTCCTCTGGCACGCTGCGGTCGTCGATGGCTATGATCCCGCCCGGCCTAAGAACGCGGGACATCTCTTTCAATGCCCCGGTGATGTCGGAAAAATGATGGGGCGCCCTCCGGCTCATGACCAGATCGAAGGTCGAATCTGGGAACGGGAGGTCAATGACGTCCGCCATGCACAGGTCCAGATTGTGTATGCAGTTCTGCCGGCACAGGTCTTCTGCCTCAGAGAGCATCTCCGAGGTAATATCGATCCCGACCACCCGCCGGACGAAGGGGGCAAAGATCAGGGCCGTGTTCCCAGTCCCGGTCGCCACATCCAGCGCCATGGAATGGGAATCTGGATTGGCCATGCGGACCATGCCAGAGAGCACCTCTCGATCAGCGTGCTCTGGGCTCATCCGATACCATTTGGCGTTTTTTCCGAAGACCTTTCTGGCATCATCGACCATATCATTCCGTGATACATACCAAGATCCACTCTTAATTTGTATTGTTCAGGCGTCGATGCCGAACGAGAAAGATGAAAGAATGAGTCAGGAGAGGTCTCTTGGATTTGCGAACTCATTTGGCTACGTTGCCAATATTGGGAACTCCCAGCTAACGGCTTTGAGATTTCAGATATGGTGTTCCTCAGCCGATCAAACCTATTCCGATCTTTTATTCAATCTTGGACGATTTGGTGACCTATGATGATCGGCCGTCCTCCTGGTTTCCGGATTTGTTTCCGGTCATGGTCGCCACATCCAACATCGTCGAGTAGGGATCGGGGCTGGCCATGCAGACCATGGTGGAAAGCGTCTCTTGGTCGGCATGCTCTAGGCTCATCCGATACCGTTTGGCGATCTAATAAAAACCGTCCTTACTTCCTCGACCGTATCTCCAATGATGCGCACCGCGGTCCATCTTTTATTTATATCGCAATTTTATAACGCGAACAGAGAACGATGAAAACCAAACTTTTTTCTAAGATAGGCAGATTGGAGAAGAAGGCGTAAGAGCCTAATGTGGTGAGTCTATATCGTTAGAAGACGGAGTGAAATGAAAAGATTATCCTTTGTCTGCCTACTTTGTGTTATCATTGTTCTCCTTTCACTGATGGTCATTATGCCTGCCGGGAAAGCCGGGAAAGTCGCGACAGTGGATACGATTTCATTTGCCGGGCGCACCTGGAATGTCTCATCATATGAAGGTTTCTCGAACGATGCCAGACAGATTTGGGTCGACACGAATGGCTGGCTTCATCTAAAACTATCGCAGGACACCGGGAGCTGGAAGAATGTTGAGGTGGTCTCGCGTGACGTGCTTGGATATGGCACTTATACCTGGGTCGCTCAGGGAGTCCACGCGATCGATAAGAACGTAGTGCTCGGCATGTTCCCTTATCTAGACAACAATCACGAAATGGATATCGAACAGGCACAGTGGGGCAATAACGGATCGGAAACCTTTAACTTCTCGGTGCAACCCCTGGGTTCCGATAAGGATATTTTCACGATACCTTATACTGCGCTCGACACGACATATATGATAGACTGGCGAACGAACCAGACAACCTTCAGGATAACCGAAGAGAGCATCATACAGCGGGAATTCGTGTCCCATCAGTCCCGCAATGCCACCGGGGTCAGAGCCATAATTAATCTATGGCAGTCTTACGGACAACCACCTTCCGACGGACAACCGGTCGAATATGTTTTCAAGGACTTCCGGTATCAGCCCGCCCAATCAGTACCGTTTTCAGATAATAATGGTACTGGTAACGGGAACTCAACGGTCATCGATAATAGCGTGAGAGTCGGTGGAGTAAACGGATCGACCTCCGTCACGAACGGCGGGGGATCCTCGGGAACGTTCTTCAGCATGATCGCGTCAGAGAGAATTTATGGTTTCTTGATCGCGGGGATAATTACTGTTTCCGTGCTCTTACTAGTACTGGCGGTCGTGCTTAGGAAAAACAATAGGAAGACCAACAAACGTTAGGGATAGTTTTCGTCCAAGATTCCCTCCCCCTTATGGGATCCTTGCTTAAAAAAGGACTAGCTGGAGTAGATGCTGTTCGGGCATGTTCCGGTCCTGCATATGAAAGAGTATCCTGGAATCAGGATGCGTCTCTCGGGAGCGATGCCGATGTACAGCCGTCCTTCAAGCTGGAGAACGGAATGAAGGACGAAACGTTCCTTCGGAAGGTGGGCCAGTGACAGTATGATAGAAACCAATGAATATCCGGCGAATCGTAATTGGACTCATGAAGGTCTCGATCACCCTCCTGTCCTATGATCACAGCATCCTACGTCGGGTCCTGGATGTGTACAAGGACATCGTGAAGAAGGAAACGATCGAAGTGAACCGTCAGATCGCCACCGAGGGTGTCGAGTTCCTGCTCATGTTCATGGACCACTTCCATCATGGAAAAGAAGAGCGGTTCCTTTTCCCGTCTGCCATGTGCGTCGATCCCGAACATACGGAGGATCTGCAGCAGTTGTTCGAGGACCACCGGAAAGCAAGGATCCTGGCCGAGGGGATGCTTTCCTCGGTTCGTCCCGGCGGAGAGGACTCCGAGTTCTACGACAACGCAAGTAAATTGGTCGAGCACATGACCACCGTTTTACGAAAGGAAGAGGGAACGGTCTTCCCGGGCATCGAGGTCAAGTTGGACGCGGAAGAGGACATGCGTGTCTACAAGCACTTCGAGGATTTCATAATCAATAATTTCAAAGACGACATCTATCCCTCTGCAGAGGCGTTCGCCACCAGGTTCCAGAACGCGGTGCTGGGCAAGGGTTTCTTGGAATCAGTTAAGAAATAGTTCGGGAACATCCAGCCCTCGGATAAATTCTTGACCATGGGATGATACCGATATCTTTGAGTGGGGCTCAATGTGTTACATAAATAAATTATTTATATTACTAAACTATTTTCTCCGGCATGGACCCTACCGTGAAAATAACCGAGCAGATCATCACGGTCGCCAGATTGTTGGACAGAGCGGGGGACCTGATCATGTCCGACTTCGAAATCACCATGGGCGCCTTCGAGATCATGGTTCTTATTCAAAGGGGTGACGTCATCACCAGTGATTTGGCAAGACGGACCGGATCCACTCCCTCCAACATCACCCACATGACCAAGGTCCTTGAGGAAAGGGGTTATATCGTAAGGCTGGTCGATGGTAAGGACAAGCGTGTCTGGAGGTTCTTGATCTCAAAAGAAGGAGAGGCTTTGCTTGCGACGGTTCAATCGTTCTATTCGGAGGCGGTGAGCATGCTCTTCTCGCAATTCTCGAATCAACAGAGGAAAGATGTCTCCGATTTCCTGAGGGCCACTCAGGATCATCTAGAGATGGTAATGAAAAACAAAACAGAGGTTATGGAAATGGTCAAGACAATAAAAAACCGGACGGACAAAGAGGGACCATGATCGAGATATCAGACTCAGCTATGTTGGAAGTGATCCTCATTGTTTGCATCGTCGCGACCATTTCCGGACTTGTGAAATGTGCATCCATGATATTCGAGGCCGTTGGATATTTGGAAGGTGCTGGGTTGAATGCCGAAGAGTCCCAACTTGTCAAACGGAAACAGTTCATGCCGAGATTTCGGGCCCCGATGTATGAATCGTTTGTCGGGGAGATCCTTCTCGTCGTTCTATTCGCTCTCGGCATCACTGAAAGCTTAGGCCAAGCCATTTTAGCGGTAATGGTCATCATCTTCCTGGTTATCATCTTGGTACTAGCTCGACACTTCTATCGAGCTGGTAAGGTGGAGAATGGGTGTGGGCAAGAATAAAAAATACCTACTCTAGCCGATTAATGTCACGATCAGAATCTACATTCGAGAGAAGAATGGCGCCGAGGAGGAGATTTGAACTCCCGAGGTGAAACACCAGTAGCTCTCTCGCGAACGCCGTTCTGTCAGCGATTCGAGGCTACCGCCTTACCGGACTGGGCTACCTCGGCCTAATGATGCTGATGGCTTTCCTCTATTTTAGTTTTAGCGAACGAGGGGCCACCGCCAAGCTGATTAGATGGCAACGCATACCGGTGTCATAATGACCGATATCTCAGTGACCGTGGAGCACCGGGGAAGCGTGACCGTCGTCAAGCTACCGCAGGGATCGAAGGTATCGGACGTTCTCGAGCAGATGAAGCTTTTCGTCGACGCACACATCGTTATTAGGGGCAAGACGCCCGTTCCGCTCACGGCCGAGGTCATGGACGGGGAGAAGCTCAAGGTTCTTAGGGTGGCATCCGGCGGCTGATCCTAGACCCCATCGTTCAATATCTTTTCCAGCAAGGCAAGGTCCATCTGCGATAGTGCCTCGTCCACGAACCGGTCAAGGTTCGACATCCACACCTTTCTGATGTCTTCCCCGGAACCGGAGCATCCGGTGGACATCGATAGGCTGTCCTCCTCCGGGAACCTCATACGCAGGTATGGCAACACGCCCAGGCATGGTACGCCCATCTCCTTTTCCAGACGATCTATGCCCTTGCCGAGTATCGAACCATCGCCACGGAAACGGTTGATCACGAAGCCCCTGATCAGGTGCCTATGCTCCTCTGGGAGCAGGTGGTATGTTCCGTATAACGCCGCGAACACACCGCCCTTCTCGATGTCGCCGATTAGGATGACCGGGCTCTTGGTCATCTCGGCCGTGGTCATGTTGGCCACCTCGTGCTTCCTCAGGTTGATCTCTGCCGGGGACCCGGAGCCTTCCAGGACGATGTTGTCGTGCTCTGCCGACAGCCTTCCGAAACAATCCCCGATCGCTTCCAAGAACACCTCGCGCCTGACACCCCGATCGCGGTCAACGTCGACATAGGGCCGTCCCTTCAAAATGACCTGGAGCCCGCCCTCGCCCTTCGGTTTGAGCAGAATCGGGTTCATGTCCACGGTCGGTTCGATGCCGCAGGCCCATGCCTGGAACGCCTGGGAGATGCCGATCTCGCCTCCGTCGTTCGTAACAAAGGAGTTGAGAGATAAGTTGAGGGTCTTGTATGGAGCGACGTCGCGACCCTGCCGTTGCAGATGACGGCACACCCCGGCGGTGAGCAGCGTCTTCCCCACCCCGGAGGACGTGCCCTGGAACATCACCTTTCGGGTCATTTCCGGGCCTCCATGCCCAGCATCTTGTACACCTTGTTCATGTCCAACGAGCTCTGCAATGCCGATGCGATGCGCTCTATGCTCTCGTCCACGGATGCATCATAATCCTTGACAGAAGACGTGTCCTTTTCTTCGGCATCGTCCCTACAGGCTTTCGAAAGGAAGAACCTTCGGAAAGCTGGCAGGTCGAATGAACCGTGCAGGTATGATCCCATGACCATACCGTCGAC
>JBEKDM010000050.1:0-15355 GCA_050014375.1 Methanomassiliicoccales archaeon
GTGCGACAGGGCCCACATCAGCGACCCGGCGATCAGTCCATAGAACGCCCCCACCAGAACGATAGCGTAGAACCGTTTGGACAGTCCTACGACATCCTCTCCCTCCACATCCATCGGTATCATCGTGAACATCGAGAATGCCGCTTTGACCGCGCCTATTGTAGTCGTCCTTCCGCCTCCAGTAGATCTGAGTATATCCTGGACATGACCGCACCGATCAACGCCCCGACTATGTCGTCGAGGAACGGCCCGAGCTCGGCCAGGATGCCGGGCTTCTTGCGGTCGTAGCGAACGTATTCGAACAAACCCTTCGTCCCAGCGATGTACTCCGCCAGCGCGATCCCCATGAGCTCGTCTGCCAGCAGGTGGACCGGGTCGGAATCGAATATCCCGTTGTCCAGGCCGTACAGGTCCTGCGCCTTGCCGGCATCCTCCAGGAGGATGGCCCCCTTGACCATGGCATTGACATTGACGTCCTGCCGCAACAGGTTCATCCGCTCCACGAACTTGCCCTTGAGGAAGCCCTCCGGCCAGTCGGGGTTGGGGAACACCAATTTGTTCGCGGCGGTCCACATCTCCTCCATGGTGATGCCCCGGTCTTCTAGCAATTTGATGAAGTCCACCGGGCCCGGCCGGGCGTACCACTTGAGCGTCGAGGCGGCCACCGCCTTACGGACCGCTCGCGCCATGCATATCCCCACGTCAGTCGCGGTCCCGGCGTACTTCTCGCCATCGCCCTCCGGACAGCATATCGCAATGGCATCGCTGGTCGTACCGGTGCCGCGGGTCTTGGTGTCCATCAGAGCGGCCGTCTTAGCTTCGGTGATGGTGATCAGCGAGTTGGCCATGCCGACCTCATGAAGCGGTCTGTCCAATGCAACGATGATGTTGATCGTTCCCGGACCGTTCAGTCCGCGTACCAGGGCGTCGGGCATCAGCTCGCCGGCATAGACCGCGTTCTTGACGCCGGAGGTGGCGACCACCGTGACGTTGATGCCATGGTACTCCTCGCTGACGATCGTCAGCACCTTCTTCAGGTCGACGGCGGTCATGAAGCCCACCGATCCGGCACAGAGCCCCAACGTACTACATATCTCAACGATCTCCGATTCGGGCTCCGTTCCGTTGTAGTGGATCGGCACCTGGACGGACAGGATGGTATCCGACATCGAGAAACCGCCGTTAAGCACCGTCGTGCTCAGCATCTTCATCTTCTGCGGCAGCCGGACCACCAGCACCGTGTTCTCCCCAACCTCTTTGATCTCCGTAACGACTTCGATCTTGCCCATGCTCACAACCACCCGAACAACACTGAGAATTGATCTTCGATATATATCTGGACGTTGAGCCCGATGAACAGGAACAACGGCAGTACCACAATAGCAATGAAAAGGATCGCCGACACCTTCATCACCTTGACCGTGTTGCCGATGACCTTCGGGTCCGTCGGCAGCGGCCCGTCACCCATGACGTACCAGCCCACCTTCTCGAACCGGATGCCCAGTCCGCCGGCGAATGCCGACATGGACCAGCCCTTATTGGGGGACAGCGTCGCCTTGTGGTATTTCCTGGCGTCCCTCCATGCCCCCCTCCAGTCCATTCCCAGGATCATGAGGGCCAGCAAGATGAACGGCAGCGATATCCGGGCGCAGATGTAGTTAGTGTAGTCGTCCAGCTTGGCGCTGAACCAGCCCACGTGGGTGTACGGCTGATCGATGTAGCCGACCATCGCGTCCAGCGTGTTCGACACCCGGTAGAAGATGATCAGCGGCATCCCGCCCAGCCCAAGGAAGAACAGCGGCGAGAAGATGCTGTCGACGGTGTTCTCGGCTGCGGACTCGGCCGCACAGGAGATGATGTGCTCCCGGTCCAGCTTGTTCACGTCGCGCGAAACGATCATCGAGGCAGCTTTCCTGGCTGCCTCCATGTCCCCTCGCTCCAGTGCCTCCTGTATAGGCTTGGTGTGCTTGCCCATGGCGTTGATCGCGAACATGGTCTTGAGCAATATCGCGCAACCGATGGCCCAGACCAGCGCCCCGAACAGGTCCCGGAGCAGGAACAGTAAGAGCGTGAATATGAACGGGAACAACAGCAACGGCACCAGGGCCAGCACGACGCCCTTGGCCCGGTCGGTCCTCTTCCTCCCGGTCCTCTTGGTGTGCCGGTCCATGAACCCGATGACCTTACCTATCCAAACGACCGGATGGGCCGCGTTCGGCGGTTCGCCCAGCAGAAGGTCGATCACCACCGCCACAATGATCATCAGTAGACCGTAGAGGAACAGATCGGACACATCATTCACCCTTGGACTTCAGATTCTCCATGATCTCGGCGGTGCGCTGGAACGCCTCTACCAAGTGCACGTTCCGGTCATGGGTCTTGATGGCAAAGCGGGCGAACTTCTCGAACGGCCTTCCGAACGAGCCGCAATCTCGCACCAGAACGTTGGAACGGAGGAGCAGGTCCTTCAGCTGTTTCGAGTCCAGACCTCCGTTCACCCGGTTGAAGAAGAAGAACGCGTCCGGCCTTGATGCGGAGACGACCTCGGTCTTCCTGATGGCGTCGATCAGATAGGACTTTTCCTCGGCCATCAGCCGGCCCGCCTTCTCGATGTGACCGTAGCAATCGTCCAGGAGCCTCGCCGCCACATGCATCTCCACCTGGCCCAGGTTCCATGCCAGTCGGGCGTTGTCCACGTGCCGGATGACATCCCTGGAGCCGATCGCATACCCCACCCTCAGTCCGGGTATGGCAAAGCACTTTGTGAAGGAACGGATGATGAACAGGTTCTCATGGCTCTCCGCCTCTGCGATGCACGTGAGGTCCCGGGCGTTGTCCACGAGCTCGAGCAGTGTCTCGTCCAGGAAGACCAGGGTGTTCTGCTTCTCGCATTCCTCGATTATCTCGACGATGCGCTTCCTGCTCTCCACCACACCGGTCGGGTTGTTCGGGTTACAGATGTAGACGGCCTTCGAACCGGACTCGATCATGTAGTTGAGCCGGGCGAAGTCGAAATGGAACCCGTCGATCTCGCACAGTGGGAAATCATGGATGCTCGCGCCCCTCATCTTCAGGGCGAACTGGTATTCGGCGAACGTGGGCCGCGGCATGATGACGCCATCGCCACGGTTTATGAAAACGTCCGGGAACAGCCGGATGAGCTCGGCCGAGCCCGACCCCAGCATGATGTTGTCTCGGTTCACCCCGAATCGCCGGGAGATCGCGTCCTTGAGCTCCATCCCGGTGTCGTCGGGATAGTAGATGAGCTTGTCGGCCGCCTCGAGCATATAGTCCCGCACCTGTGGCGGCGGGCCCAGCGGGTTCAGGTTCGAGCTGAAGTCCTCCACACCTTGGTATTTCCAGCCCAGCCCGCCGTGTATCGGGCGTTTGATGTTCAGGAGGTCCGAGCGGACCAGCTCTTCGATGTTCATTGCCTTATCGACCTCTTGGGAATGGCATATATCTCGTCGCCGTCGCGGAATACCCTGGCCTCGACGCCATACACGTCCCTGATGCGTTCCTCGGTGATGACCTCGACCGCCGAACCGAAGGACACGATGCTTCCTTGCCCGATCATAAGCACCCGGTCGCAGAACTTGGACATCAGGTTCAGATCATGCGAGGCGGCGATAACGGTGACGCCGGTACGTGACAGCGAACGTAGCTCCTCCATGACCTCCAGCTTGTAACGGAGGTCGAGGTGTGCCGACGGCTCGTCCACCAGCATGACCTGGGGTCGCTGGACCACCGCCTTGGCCAATAGTACTCGCGACTGCTCCCCGGAGCTGAGTTCGCTGAGCTTGCGGTGTGCCAGCGCTTCGAGCTTGAACGTCTTCAGTGCATTCTCCACGATCAGCTCGTCGTCCTTGCTCTCCCACCACATGCCGCTGACGTATGGATAACGTCCCAGGAAAACGAATTCGTGAACGGTGAGGGCCATGTCCTCGGCCGCGTCGGTGGGCACGTTAGCACAGACCTTGGCGATCTCCTTGATCTTCATTTTGTCGATGTTCTTGCCATCGACGAAGATCGTTCCCAACTTCGGCTTCAGCACTCCGTTTATACAACGGAGCAGCGTTGTCTTGCCCGAGCCGTTGGGTCCGATCAGGCCGATGAACTCGCCGCTGCTGCACTCGATGTTGATGTCGTTCAAGGTGTTCTTACCGTTGTAGCCGAAGCTTATACCGCACACTTTGACCGTGACCTTGATCGATTCAGGCTCCATATTCCTTCCCCCTCCTGATCAGCAGATAAGCAAAGAACGGGACCCCAATGAGCGAGATTATCGCCCCTATGGGCAGCTCGACCGGCATGATTACCGATCGGGCCACGATGTCCGCAAGCAGTAGAACGTTCGCTCCCAGGACGATGGATGCAGGCAACAACAGGCGATGATCGTTACCGACGATCATACGAGCGGAGTGAGGTACGATCAGACCGAGGAACGCTATCACTCCGGTGAAGGCGACGCAAACACCGGTCAGGATCGAGGTGAGCACCATCATTATGCGCTTGAAATTGGTCACGTTCAAACCGAGCTGGTTTGCTTGCTCCTCGCCCAGCAGCACGACGTTCAGCTCCCGGGCATATAGCAGGATAATGGCCACGATGAGGATCGTCGGCAACAGGATGAACCAGGCCTGGTCCATCGTCACCGACTGGAACGATCCGAACATCCAGAACAGCACGCCCTTGAGCTTCTCCGGGTTCAGCACCATGAGTATGTTGCTGAAGGAGGAAAGACCGATGCCGATCATGACGCCGGAAAGAACGAAGCTGATTGGCTTTCCTCCCGATGCCTCGGAGAGAGCCATCGTGAAAGCGAAGGCCAGCAATGCCCCGAGGAATGCGGCGATAGGAACCGTATAGAAGGAGAGTTGAACTATCGAAACGCCCGCCAGTATGGCAAGCATGGCGCCCAGGGAGGCACCGGAAGAGACCCCGGTGATGTATGGATCGACCAGCGGGTTGCGGATGATCGCCTGCATGGCGGCGCCGGCGATAGACAGGCCGATGCCGACCGCGATCACTGCCATCGTACGGGGCAGCCTGGAGTTCAGGATGATATTGTCGTTCATGTTCTGCGGGTGCCCGCCATTGGTGATGAGCTGGAAGAAAGAAGAGATGGCGTTCTCTAAGCTCATAGGATACGCGCCGGTGCTCAAGGAAAGGAAGAAAAGGAGAACGAGTGAGATGCTTCCGGCTATCACTATCAGCAATAGCCTGGATTTGGCCCGCTCGACCACAGAACCATTCAAAGCATCACCAGACGTTGGTCTCCATGACCACATGGGCGGCGGTCGTGTTGGCGTTCCAGTTCGACGGCAGGTAGCCAAGGTACTCGTCGCTGATGATGTGCGGGATGGTAATATTGAAGGTCCCGGGGAACATTATCTCGGCCAGTATCTGGGTCGCCTGGACCTCCCTTATCCCTTCATGCAGGAAAGAGTTCTCCGCCTGGTTGATGAGGACATACACGTGATGCTGCTGCACTGCTTTGGTGTCCTTCATCAGGGTATCGTTCATCATCATATCGTAGACCTCTTGCGGGGTTTGCGAGTTCATGGTAGCAGTTATGAGGATGAAATCCGGGTCTGCAGCTAGAGCGGCCTCACGGTTTACGTCCTGGAAACCAGAAACGTTGGCGAAGGCGTTGATCCCGCCTGCTCCGGTGATGATGTCGTCGATGAACGTCTGTCCACCGTCTATCCACATGCTTGACTGGTCATAGTAGACCGCGACCATCACCTTGGGTTTGGACGCTTGGACACCGATTGACGTGACGATGCTGGCAAAACGCTGCTGCATGGACGTTATCATGTTTTGGGCATTTTGCGACTCATGCAGGACGCCGCCCGCAAGCTCGATGTTCTTATAGACCTCGGTGGTGTTCGTGCCTTCGAACATGACCACGTACTTGATGCCAAGCGAATCGAGCTGAGGCATCATATCCTTGTCCTTCTGTACGCTGAAGTCTAGAAGGACCAGATCAGGAGTGGCGTTTGCCACCTTTTCGAAATTGGGGGTGTAGAAACCGCCGATCGAGGCAAGCGAGCTGTTCGCCTTCCGGGCGACGACGTCTGCCGGGTAATCGCAATAGTCCGTTACCGCAACGAGCTTGTCCCCTGCACCCAGAGCATAGACCAGCTCCGTAATGGTCGGCGAGGCGGAAACTATCCTGACCGGTGTGAAGTTGGTCGTGATGTTCCTGTCCATGGCGTCGATCACATATTCTGGACCATTGTTGGTCACATTCTTGTTGTTAGACCCGGTCACAACAATAAGTCCTGCTGCGACCAGCACGATAACGACAATTACCGCAATTATTCCCTGCCTCTTGCTGACCATAGTATTCCCCTCATAACGGCAGCCCCTACAGCCGCAGTTGGATGATACATCCAACTAACCCTTGAACGTTTCCACAATATTAATAATTGCCGATTTCTAGGGAAGGCGCCGATCATTTATGCGAACCTTCGCCTAGGCACATCAAAATGCTTTCAGAATTCAGAATTGTGTAATTCCTCAAAAAGAGGGGAGGAAGGGAGCGGTGGTGTCGAAATCGATCCTAATAGCATACGCTCTTGAATGTACTGGTATCGAGTGCTCCCATATCCCGTATATCAGAACGTCATACGCGTATATGAACGTCAATACCTGACTATCAAGAATGATAATTATAGCGGAAAGAAGACCTATTTCCAGGTGCTCCTCTCCTTGTCATCGACCCTGCGGATGATGGTGGTCACGTTCGCGACCTGGTCTCCATCCATTATAGGCACTTTGCTCACCTCGGCCCACACCTTCCCGGTATCCAGGCCATATACTCTCTGGCTAGCGATGGTCTTGCCCTCTGTGAACACTCGATCATACTCTGCCAGCTCTTCCTTTGAAAAGAAAGGGAACGCTTCCGATACGTGGCATCCGACGCAGCGGAAGTTCACCCCGAGCCTGTCGCCCAAGGTCTCCAGCGCTCTATTGGCTATGATCACCCTATAATCCCGGTCGATGACATGAACCGGTTCGTTTAACGAATCCAGGGTGTTACGGTAACGTAGCTCGGAGATCAGCAGGGCCCATTCTACCATCTGCCTCTTCTTGATCTCCTCGCGAAGCATGACGTTCGCCGATTCCAGCTCGTCATGGCTCTCTTTGAGATTGAGCTCGTTGTAATGAACGTCGATCAGGTGGTCCATCAGCCGGTACATCTCCGAAGAACCGCCCTTCGGGCTGAGATAATGGTCGGGTGGGACGTAGAAGAAGTTGTTGCATACGATTCCCCTCAGGATGATGATCGGATGGCCGAGGATGGCATCGATGATGACGTTCGGCTCCTGCACGTTGAGACCGTAAAGGCTGACCCGGACCACATTCATCTCGGACACCAACCGGCCCACCCTGGTTTCGAAATCGAGCATTGATCCGATGCTGCCGAAGGCGGATGGCGGGAACGAAGAAATGAACGCGCGCAGCCCCGTGAAACCTTGGTCATGGGCCTCACGGATCTCTCTCTCGAACTGGGCAATGGTCCTTTCCTGGTCGAACCGGTCGCCTTCCAGGATCCCGTTGACTTCCTCGATGATGAGCGCGCCTCTCGCCTCCGCGGAATCCACGTCGATCCCTGCGCGACGGAGATGCATGGCGATAGCCTTGCCTTCGATCGTGGCGAACAGGCACCGTTCGTTCCGCTCGAGACCGATCCGGCACAGCTCCGCGAGCACTTCCACCTTCTTCTGCTGGGACTCATAGACCATGGCGATGTGGTCATGAAGGTCGATGGAACGCAGAGACCTCGGATTCACCTTGTCCTCGTGAAGGAAAAACGACATTCTGGGAGGAGAATTTCCATATCATATGTATAACTGTTCGCCTCATTTTCTTCAGTGGAAATAGTACGTCCCAAGTAGGACGGGTTTATCCATCTGGGAATTATTTCGAGCGCTATGCTAATGTGCTGGAAAGAAGTTGCAGGGGCATGTGCATCGTGCCGGACCACGAGATAGTGGAAATGATCGAAAGCGGAAGGCTTGTGATAAGGGACTATTCCGACGGAAGCCTCACCCCGAACGGCTACGACCTGCGCATTGCCGAGATCCGCATAGCGGATTCAGGAGAGACCTTCCGTGAAGGAATAGTGACCATCGGTCCGGGGAAGATGTTCTTCGTCAGCACCATCGAGCATGTAGAGCTCCCTGACGATGTGGCCGCCCAGCTCTGGACCAGAACGTCCTGGATCAGGAAAGGGCTGCTTGTCGGCCTGGGCAAGATCGACGCCGGCTTTCACGGGACGCTCACATTCACCGGATTCAATGCTTCCACCCAGACGGTCGAGGTCCCCATCGGCTGCCGCTTCGTGCAGATGGTCCTGGAGATGTTGCACTCCAGCTGCGAGATGACCTATGAGAATAGAAGCGGCAACTACCAGGGGCAGAAAGGGATAACCCTAGCACCAGTCGCGAAGAAGTAGATCGGCGCTGAAAACGCTGGCACTGGGGGAATATGTCTTCAGCTCCTCCTTGTGCGTCACTTCCACGCAAACACCCATGCCCCTGGCCTCGATGAGCATCTGCTCCAGCACCAGTTCGATCTCATGTCTTTCGCAGATATGGTAGAAGTGTATCGTACCGCCGATGCTCAACCGGGTCAGCGCTTCGGCGTAGAATTGCCTGGCGGTGTGCGGTAGGTTCATCACGATGCGGTCGGCGCAGGGAATGTCGAATATCAAGTGCTTCGAGTCGCCCTCGATCGGGACCACGTTGGATACCTTGTTGATCCCGATGTTCCTTTTCATGTACTCGATACAGTCCGGATTGATGTCCAGCGCGAACACGACGAATGGCTTGGCCTGCTTAGCGATCATGATGGCGAAGGGGCCGATGCCGGAGAACATGTCGATGACCGTCTCCCCTTCCTTCACCAATGAGGCTACCCTGTGACGTTCCCCAGCCAGCCTGGGATTGAAATAGACCCGGCTCGGATCGACCAGCATCCTTATGCCATATTCCTGATGAACGGTCTCCAGCTTCTCGTCACCGGCCACCACATCCAGGTCGCGGACCCGGAACTCACCTTTGACGCCTTTGTCCATGGCGACAGTGCGCAACCTGGGGAACGCCGACAGGAGGGCCGAACCAATATCCCCGGCATAGGATATCAGCTCCTCCGGCAAACGGAAGATACCGATGTCGCCGATGACGTCGAAGGATGTTGGCAGCAACGGCCGAAGATCTTCCGGTAGGGACACCAATGACTTGTAGTCCGTGTCCATCAACCGCCGCTCGTCGAACTCTTCCTCGCATATCTCGAGACCGATATCCGGGATGCTGTCTCCGAGAACCGGGAAAAGTATGGAGTCGTCCTCCCTGATGATCTTGAGCGCCGAATCCAGGACTCCCAGATCTAAAAGCTTTTTACGGACGGACTCGCCTTCACCCTTTGGTACTCGAACGCATAGAGAGCGCACGGTGATGTCGATGGGCGAATTGCTATTTGTTGGTTTAGGGTTGGGCGGAGTGGACGACATGAGCGTCCGCGCGCTCCGAGAACTGAAGGACTGTGACCAGATATTCGTAGAGTTCTACACTTCGAGGCTGATAGACGCCTCGCTCGATGATCTTGGCAATGCCATTGGGAAGACGATCACGGTCCTCAAGCGAAAGGACGTGGAAGAGTCGGAGATGGTGATCGATGCCGCCCGGGAAAAGAAGGTAGCGTTCGTCACCGCCGGGGACACCATGGCCGCCACCACACATGTTGATCTGCGCATTCAAGCGGTCGACGCCGGCATTCCGACCAAGGTCATTCACGGTGTCTCGATATTCAGTGCCTGCCCTTCATCGCTCGGCCTTCAACCCTACAAGTTCGGGAGGACCGTCACGCTGCCGTTCGTTGAGGGAGAATATTTTCCTTCCAGTCCTTACGAGCGCATCCTGGAGAACAAGGAACGGGGACTGCACACCATGGTGCTGCTGGATATCCGAGAGGAGGAGAACAAGTACATGACCTCCATCGATGGGGTCAATTGGTTAATGGAAGCGGAGAAGCGGTTCGGGCGCGGACTTATCACCCCCGACTCGCTGATCTGCGCCGCCGCCCGTATCGGATCCTCGACCGAGAGGATCGCCGCCGATTATCCGGAAAAGATGAGGTCACTGGACATGGGTGGACCGCTGCACACTTTGGTTGTCCCGTCAAAACTGCACTTCATGGAGGCCTATGCCTTGGTCAAGTTCGCCGGCGCCCCTCAAGAGATCGCTGAAGGGGAATGATCCAAGAAAACACCATCCTAAGCCTTATGGTCAACTCCCTCACTTGACACACCAGTGAAGCCGACGAAACATCGTCGGCGTGCGGGAATCTGGATAATTGATGGTCAATTGGCATTCCATCGACGAAGAAGCGGTCCTGAAGGAGCTCCGGACCGGAAAGGACAACGGCCTCCCAGAGGAGGAAGCTGGTAAAAGGTTGAAGTTTCTGCCTTCATGGCCACATTCTGGATGGAAGGGAGGAAGCTCATCCTCTCGAGAAAGAGAACGAGGATCTGATTCAGTGAATGGTTACCAGCCCACCAGCATGGTGACCTTGATGCGCCTTTCCAGTGCCGGCTCGCTCCGGGAGGAATAACGGATCTTGGCCCTGGGAAGCCTGGCAGAAACGTCCTTCATGACGTCATCCAGCAGGTACGGGTCCGGCTCTGACGAGTTGACCACCACGACCGCGGACTTGGCCATGTCGGTCGGCGAATCGAACCAGGGAGAGGTGAACGCATCCTCTACCGCCACCGATACTCTTTCTAGGCCGGAGCCACCGTAGCCGACGCCCAGACGCACCTTTATGCAACCGCGGAAATCATCCCTGACGCCCTTGACGTCCTCCTGCGTCAGCACGTCGATCATCTCGTAGACCGGGGAGAGCATGATCTGGTCCATAACATTGAAAGCCTTCCTGATGGGAAGGTTCGGCACCATCCGAAGCAATGGATCGTTGGAATAGATGATCGGGATATCACAACTGGATTGGAGCCTCAGCCGGCCTTCCTGGGCGACGGTCCGGCGGTCCGTACCTTCGACGGAGAACGGTTCCGAGGCGGATACAACAACTAGCCTGGCGATCTTCTGGCAGATCGATGCCACCAACGGTGAGACATAACTTCCGGTCTCCCCTCCCAGCCCCACGAAGATGAAGACAATGTCCGGGCGGTCGACGTGTTCCTTGAGCTTTTCCAGCCATTCCAGGTTCAGCGTGGTCACGTATCTGGGGTCGAGCGAACGGGCAGTCTTGACCTGGTTATCCGTGAGCTTCAGGATCCGTTTGTGTCGCATGGCCGCGGAATGCTTCTTGTCCGAGCAGACCGCTATGCCTTCGTCGCCCATGTGGGAGATGGTGTTGCAACCCGCTCCCCCGATGCCTATGACCCGCATAGTCGGCCTGTTCTTGGCATCACCGCTGCCAAGCAAAATGGACTCTGGGCGCATCGGTCTGGGAACGACCGCTGGCCCAATAAACCTTTGCAATGACAAGTTCTCCCGATCTGGTCGTTTATTTGACATCGATCAGTCTCAATGGTCCCGGCGCACTGGCGCACTTACGCTGCCCTGGACGTAAACTGTTTAATGGGAGTAGGCAATCAACCCGAACAGGGGCTTCGAGAAGATGGCTGCGATCGGGAGGGTGTTTGGGACCAGCGTTATGGAACTAAGGTTCAGGACCGAACATTCGGAGGATGTCCAGGTCGGAGAGCTCCTGATCATCGAGGACAAAGGAGGCCTGACCAAATATATGGTCCGGGTGATGGACGTCGAATATGGGGCGGACGCCGATTCGGACGATTGGCTGGTACGCGAGGCAGGGACCGCCATGCAGCGGGACAAGGACAACAAGAAGTTCGATCCCGAGGATATGAGCGACATGATCTTCCGGACTGGCATCTGTTCCCCGCTGGGCTACCTCACGGGACAGGAGTTCAGGAAGGTCAAGTCGATACCCGATCATTTCTCAAAGGTGAGAAGGGCCGATGGATGCGACTATGAATTCCTCAGGCCACTGATGGGCGACATCGAGGTCGGGCGTCTCCGCTCCGGTGACCAGATCCTGGACTTCCCAGTAGGGATCTCAGGACGCTCATTCCCGCACCACGTCGGCATCTTCGCCACCACCGGAATGGGCAAGAGCAACCTGATGAAGGGGCTGGCCCTGTCGTGCATGCGCGCCCGACGCTACGGTTTCCTGATATTCGATCCACATGGCGAGTACTATGACGGCGGTGAGATGGGCAAGAAGGGTCTCATGCATGCCAGTGCCGCCAAGGAGGGGCTGGTGGTCTTCAGTTCAAGGAAGCTCGAGGGTCCTTACACCACTCTTCATGTCAGCTCGTCAGAGATAGAGATAGATGACCTGAAGAACCTGTACGAGTTCACCGGTGCGCAGGTGGAGTGCCTGCAGACGGCACAGTATCATTACAAAGACGCCTGGCTGATGGCGCTGCGAGACAAGGATGTCAAGACCATCGTCAAGGATCTGCAGGACAAGTTCCAGGAAGGCACGGTCAACGTAATCAAGCGACGGCTGGATAGCATCTTCCAGTTCGATCTGGTGACCACTGACCGGCAGCTTTCCATCACCAAGAACGTGCTCGACTGCCTGGGGAATGGTAAGGTCGTTCTCGTCGACACGTCCAACATGTTCGAGGCGGAGGAATTGCTGGTCTCGACCGTTCTCACGCGTGCGATATTCGAACAGAACAAGGCCCAGTACTCGGACAAGAACAAGTTCGACAAGCAGCCACCGGTCCTGATAGCCATGGAGGAGGCGCAGCGAGTGCTATCCCAGGCAAAGGGAACGATCTTCGCCCAGATCGCCCGGGAAGGGAGGAAGTTCAAGGTCGGGCTTTGCGCCGTGTCGCAACAGCCGAAATTGATCAACGAGGAGATCATCTCCCAGTTCAACACGCTCTTCATCCTCGGTCTGGCGGATAAACGGGACCGGGACATCCTGCGCAATTCGGCCAAGCAGGACATCTCCATGCTGGAGAACGAGATCCAGATGCTGATGCCCGGAGAGGCGCTGATAGCATCGCCGTTCACCCCGTTCGCCATTCCGGTGAAGGTGCATTTGTACGAAGAATACCTTAAACGCTGCAACGAGGCCAATGATGTTTCCCGGTCGCGTACACTGAAAGCCCCGGACAAGGGATTCTTCTGATTGGTGATAGATCTTGGACGTTCAGATCCGTTTCTTGATGGAGATCACAGTCATCCTGGCGGTGGCCGGGCTGACCGCGGTCGTGTTCACCAGGATGAAGATGCCGGTGGTCATCGGTTATCTTGCAGCCGGCATCCTGGTCGGGCCCTACCTGTTCCCGTTCGACTTGATCACGACATCGACACGGTGAACTCGCTGGCCAACCTAGGCATCATCCTGCTCATGCTGACATACTCTCTGGCATGAACACCAGAGGTTCTCCGGCCCGTACCGTCGCTCACGCAACCACTGTCCAACGATGGCCATTCCAACGATACACCGATGGGGTTGCCAGTACCCCGCTACTACTTTGGGTATGTTCCCTCCGTAGATACCTGGCAAGCTGATTGCCAGCACCATTCACATCCGCGTTTTGCGTGGTGCCGCAGTTCTCGCACAGGAACATTCCCCTATGGACCCGATGCAATTTGCTCCTATTTGTGCATCCGCACGAACTGCATCGTCCTTTGGATGTCCCGCATTCGTCTTGCTCGACCAACCTTATGCCATGTCGGGCCAGCTTGTAGTCCAACAGAGCGACGATTTTGCGTACCGGGAACTGTTGCCAATTCTGATTGCTCTTTTCACTCCACCTCTTGCCTGTGCCGTCCTTGTTCTTCTTTATCCCGCCCAGATCTCCGACCACAACCTCCTTGATATTCCTCCGGTCGCAGGTTTCCGCAAACGTGCTGGTCATGGCATGGATGGCCTGTCTTACCTGGGCGGAGCCGTGCCTTGCCATCCGACCCAATGCCTTGGAATGCTTCTTGCTGCCCTTCGACCGTCCCATGACCTCGGCCTTGACCCGACCCTTCTCCTTGTTCCAATAGCGCAAGTCGCTCGATATCTTACCGCCTTTGAAGATGTCTATGTTGCCGGCCTCGTCCATCGTGACCATCGGGTTCCGCATGCCGAGGTCCACCGCCACGATCTGCCCTTCTGTTCTCCAATCCGGCTCAGGCAGCAATATCTTTGCATGAACGTTGAAATATCCGTTCTCTGGCACGATCTCCAGCTGCTTAATCCGTCCGCCATCGGGGAGCGGCGTGTTCCATCTGATGTTCCGCAACACGAGAAACTTGCTTGTGTAGCTAAGCTCATCCTTCAGCCCCTTGCTGAGGGTCAGGAGGATTGTGCCGTTGGCCATCCTGAACCCTTTCTCCGTGAACGTCGTTGACGATAACTCATCCTTCCTTCGGAAACCGGGCGGGTTCGCCGTTTTATCCTCCTTTCTCACACCAAACCACGATTCGAACGCGTTGCCCACCTGATGCGCTGGATGTTGATAGGTGTGGGCCGGTAGTAAAGCGTGGTACGGGCTCGCGAGAACGACCTTCTGAAGGTCGAAACCGCTGGGTATCTTGCCCGTAATGTCCCATGTCTCTCTTGCGCTCCACAAAGCCGTGTTATATAGCTTCGTCGCAACCCAAGACATCCTGGCCAATATCCAGAATGTCGTAATGTCGGCTCCTATCCTTCCAACTCGGCACTCGTATCTCGGCATTTCTCCTGCTCCTGAATGTATCTTTCTAGTTCCCTCGCTTCCATTTTCTGCGTCACAAGGCATATGCCTTCGACCAACCTGTCTTTGTCCATGAACAAATTGAGCAAGAGATGGAATGGTGCATCTTGCGGTATGGACACCAATAATTGTATGTCCGCTGGTCTAATCTCTGCTTGACAATTTCCTAGTCTTCGCCCTCGGCAACCCCTCTTAAAATGCTTCCGATCAATCCACTATCACTGGAGAGGGCATGCCTATAATAGTTCGATATCCATACAATATATTGTATAATATATAATATCTTCTGTTACATGTAGCCTAAGCGTCCTTTCTAGATTTCCAATTCTTACTAAAGTATCTCTGTCTAACTCTGGCCTTAGGCTCGGAGAATTTCCCCACGTTCTTCACTTTCGGGGATCCTTCCGCAACGGTATTTAACTGGTAGCCGGTTTACGAAATCGAATGAGGATAGTTCACGTCTCCGATACCCATATCGGATTCTCCGCCTACCGCAAGGTGGACGACGAGACCGGCATCAACCAGCGGGAGATGGACATCTACCGCCGTTTCGCCGAGTTCGCCGATAAGGCCATCGAGATCCATCCGGACATG
>JBEKDM010000051.1:0-15189 GCA_050014375.1 Methanomassiliicoccales archaeon
CATCTCATACGTTGACGGACCGTTCGCTTCCGGGCGCACGTTGTATTACTTCGTAACAGCGGTTAACGTCACCGGGGAAAGCACGCCGTCGAACGAAGCGAACACCACGATCGTGACCCTGCCGTCTGCACCAACCGGTCTCGTTGCCTCACTCGCCGGGACCAAAGCCGTCCTGACCTGGGATGCACCGTTGAACGACGGGGGATCCCAGATACGATCATATCAGGTGCTGCGAAGTCAGTCCCATGGGACGGAAGTGGTCATTGGCACCACCAACACCACCATGTACAACGATTCTACGGTCGCATCGGGCCTGCGTTACTACTACCAGGTGAAGGCCGTTAACATCGCCGGTATCGGAGCACCATCGAACGAAGTGAACCTTTTATACAGCAACACCTTCACCGCGCCCCAGCTTACGGCCACCGCAGGCCTCGGGAGGGTTGTCCTAAGGTGGACCACGCCGACCGAGACGAACGGGAACGCGCTGACGGGATATCGCATCTACCGCGGAACTGCCAGCGGATCCGAGACGTTCCTGATCGGAGCGAACGTGACCGAGATGGCCGATACCAGCGTGACCAATGGAAGGGTCTACTTTTATCAGGTCAGTGGAGTGACGACGATCGAGGAAGGTCCGGCATCCAACGAATGCAACGCCACCCCTTACACTTACCCGGGCGTCCCTCTCTCTCTCCAAGTCAGCACCGCCGAGGCCTCCGCGATCATGAATTGGTCCGCACCCTTGAGCGACGGATTTTCTCCGATAATCGGATACCACATCTTCCGCGGGCTTGAGACCGGCAACCTCAGCCAGGTGGCCACGGTCTCCGGATTGGGATATAAAGACACAGGGTTGGCTGCCGGGACCACATATTACTACAAGATCACCGCTTTCAACGCCGCCGGGGACGGAAACGCCACTGTCGTAGCGTACATCACCACCCCGGTGAACGTCGATCCGCCGATCGGATTGGTGGCTACCGGCGGAGATGGCAAGGTCACCCTCGTGTGGAACCCGCCGACCGGGGCGAACGTGTTCACGTACAGCATATTCCGGGGCAACGATTCGGGTGGTGAGGTCTTCCTGATCAACTATCCCGCGACAAGATGGGTGGACAACAACGTCACCAGCGGCAATACTTACTATTACAGGGTCTCAGCCATGACCATGAAGGGCGAGAGCAAGATGTCCGAGGAAGCGGTTGCAACTCCGATCGGCGCCCAAAACCCGGCGTCGCAGGGTGGCAGCCTGCTCGACCAGCTTTGGTTCCGAGTGGTCATGATAATGACCATCCTGGTGGTAGGTTTCTTCTCCTTCGTTTTCTTCGTCAGGAAGGGAACGGTCCAAGTGAAGCGGGATAAGTGAAAATGACCAGGCATCTGCCATATGCCGTAGCTACCACCGAGAGGTCCGGAATTTGCGACATTGTCTCTCGCGTTATTTTTTTCTATACGACGACGGTGTTCCATAGTCATACGATTTGCGAATGGCTAAAAATGGAGCGGACTCTGGAATCACTATTGATTCTCATCTCAAGCCATATATAAGGGAAAAAAATGCCTATAAAAATCAGATGCATCCAAGGTACCTTCGTGCTCGCATTCTCTTCATCGCACTGGTACTTCTGTTGCCCGGCCTTCTACTATCATTCACTTTCCTCCCCACATCTTCGGCACCTCCAACCACGGTAGGGGCCCCTGTCTTCTCGGTACAGACCCACGACATGACCGCCGACGAGGCGGTTCAATTGGAGCATGCCGGGGGCGTATACGTGGAAGGGACGGACTACAATGTGATCATCGACGGGCACGGCACTGGGCTGGCTCCGCCGACCTCATCCCAATATTCTGACATGGTGGGGAACGTCCAGGTCACCGATCTGGTGCTGACCAGAGTCTCGGCCCCCTCCTCATACGACCTTTCCTCGCAGCCCTTTTTCCCGGCGGTCGGTAACCAGGGCAGTCAGGGCTCATGCGCCGCCTGGGCCATGACCTACTACGACTACGGATACCTGGAGGCCAGGGACAACAACTGGACCGACGCCTCCACCGGAAATGTCGCCCATCTGCTGAGCCCAGCCTGGACCTACAACCGGGTCAACCACGGGGTCGACCATGGCACCTTCATGGACAACATTGGGGGGGTCATCCGGGATTGGGGCGTGGCCAGCCTGAGGACCATGCCATATGTGACCACAGACCTCACCAGCTGGGGAACAGAAGCGGCGTTCCGAGAGGCGCCGCTGCACCGTGCCGTGGGGGTCAGCTACATCAGTTACGGCGCGTCCTATTCGACCACCGCGTTCACGAACGTAAAGAACCTGATCGCCGCCAATATGCCGGTCACCTTTGCCATCGATGCGAACCAGTTCGCCTCTGGACTGACGAACGACAACCTCATCGTGGCCGACGAGTACAACTCGGCCAGCATGAACCATGCGCAGACCATCGTGGGATACGATGACTCCAAGACGGACGGGGTTCACCTGGACCTGGGCGCTTTCAAGGTAGTAAACTCCTGGGGCAAGAACTGGGGCAACAACGGGTACTACTGGATATCCTACGACGCCATGAAGAAGATAGGCAACAACCTTCACTTCACCTATATCACCGACAAGCCCGCCTACCAGCCCAGCCTTCTGGCGATCATTGAGCTCAACAGTGTTATCACCAGGGAATCGATGATCACGGTCGGCGTGGGGACCATCGGCGGGACGGACAAGTTCGTTCCCTATTTCGAGAAGAATTACGATTCCTCGGTCAAAGCCGCCTTTCCCTCCTTCATGGCGGTCGATGTGACCGACCTCCTGGCCAAATACCAGTCCGGCAAGACCAGCTTCTACCTGACCCTCGGAATGACCAATACTGCCGGTACTGTGTCCTCCTTCCGCATCGAACAGTACCAGAACGGCTACCCCAACGCCGCGACCCAGGTCTCCGGCCAGTCATCCGACGTTCCGAAGGTCAACCCCGGCTCGGTCACGGTCACTTTGACGCCGTATGCCACGATAGCACCGGCGACCGCCTTGGACAACGTCGGGTTGACGCTGGCTGGCTCGGGAGATGCGCTATGGTCACCTCAGACCAGGGATTCGCATTCCAATGGCAGCGCCATGCAAAGCGGCAACGTAGGCAATGGCGGAAGGAGCGCCATCCAGACCACCGTTCTGGGCCCGTCGACCGTTTCCTTCTGGTGGAAGACGTCCACGGAAATGACCGATGTGGTCCGGTTCTATGTCGACTCGGTCAATATGGCCAACGCCAGCGGCGTCACTGACTGGACGCAGGTGAGCACCGAGATAACGTCCGGGAACCACATGCTCAAATGGGAATACGGCAAGGATGCGGCCATCTCGAGCAACCAGGACCTGGTCCTGCTCGACACGATATCAGCCACGGCCGGAAATACCATTCCCACTGCCCCCACCGCGCTAACCACCACAGCAGATTCCAGCATCCATCTGAATTGGTCGACCCCCTCCAACGGTGGATCGGCCCTGACATCGTACAGGATCTACCGCGGGGAATCCTCCGGAGCGGAATCGTACCTGACCAGCGTGCCTACCTCCTCCCTGGTCTTTATCGACACCAACGCCACGGTGAACCAGAATTATTATTATCAGGTCACCGCAACGAACACGATCGGCGAATCCCCCAGATCCAACGAGGCCACCGGAAAGATACCGATATCGGCGCCCTCTGCGCCCACCTCAATGGTCGCGGTTGCGGGCCCGACATATGTTGACCTTTCCTGGTCCTCGAACGGCTCCAATCTGGCCGGTTTCCACCTGTACCGCGGCACCGATGTGGATGGGGAGTCATTGTTCCAGACACTGGAGTCCCAGGCCCGTTCGTACCGTGACAGCACGGTCACGGCGGGCACGACCTACTACTACCGAGTGGACGCCTTCAACGACCTTTTCTCATCTTCCCCCAGCAGCGAGGCGTTTGCCCGAATCCCGATCGTTCCGAACGCGCCGACCACGCTCGTCGCCACCGTTTCCGGTTCCAGTGTTCATCTTACCTGGGCGGCTCCGTCTGACGATGGCGGTGCGCCGATCCTGAGTTACAAGGTTTATCGCGGCGTCTCCGCCGGCGGAGAGGCAGCCTCTCCCATTGGCACCGTCGGCACATCGGCGTATGACGATCTGACCACGACCGTGGGTACCAGGTATTACTACCTGGTCAAGGCGGTCAATGCCGTCGGCGATTCCGTCACCAGCAACGAGGCGGTCGCTCGAGTTCCGACGGTTCCGTCCGAACCCACCTTCCTGACCGCGGTCGTTCCCGGAGCATATGTCCACCTGAGTTGGACGGCGCCGGCCGACAACGGTGGCGCCATCATCACCCAATACAGCATTTATCGCGGCGCGTACTCCGGCGCTGAGAGCCCGTCCTCAATTGGGACAGCCGGCACCACATCCTTCGACGACGGATCGGCGATGGTCGACACCCAGTACTATTACGTCGTGAAAGCATGCAACTCGGCCGGCGAGTCCGCATCGAGCAACGAAGCGTCCAGCCAGATCGTTCATGCTCCTGAAGCCCCTACCTCCCTGACGGCTGGCACATCGCCTGGGCACGTTTCTCTCACCTGGGCCGCCCCATTATCCAACGGAGGCAGCACGATCACCTCCTACAAGGTTTTCCGGGGTGCCCTGGCAGATGCCTCAAAGCAGGTCCAGATAGGAATTGCAACCACCCCTTCCTTTGATGACACAAGGACCACCGTCGGCCAGACCTACTACTATTCGGTCAAGGCGGTCAACACAGCCGGTGATTCCGTCGCCAGCAACGTCATTTCCGTCCTGGTCAAGGGACTTCCAGGAGCACCGAACGCTCTCACCACCCAGAACTTCAACCGCTCGATAGTCCTAACATGGTCGGTACCGACCAGCAACGGATACTCCCCGATCACGGGATACAAAGTATACCGGTCCGAGGCATCCGGTACCGAGACATTCCTGACAACCACCAACGGGACGAACTTCACCGACACTGGCCTGGTCAACGGCAACGCATACTACTATCGGATATCGGCGGTGAACGCCATGGGAGAGGGGGCCCTGGGCGATGAGGTCTACGATTCCCCGGCAACGGTCCCCGCCGAACCGACGGTCACTGTGTTGTCTCCCAGCGAGACAGTCGACCTGGCCCTATCATCCTGGTATAGCGGCATCTCGAGCATAGATGGAACTCAAATATATTCCGAGACCTCTGGCATTAGCATCATTGTTAAGTCAGTCCTATAAACCAACAGAGGACCAAAGCCATCTTCTCATCGGTCTGAGCTTTCCCAGTGGAGTTTGTTCAAATGTCGAGCGTGAAAGTATTATCACCGAGAATCGTCTTCCGTCGTTGTGGTAGTCCATGAACGTAGGAAGTCCGACCCTGAGCGACAACGATAGGACCCGTTATCTTAGGCAGATCGCGATCGAAGGGTTCGGGGAGTCCGCCCAGCGTTCGTTGAAGGAAGCAACCGTCACCGTAATGGGCGTGGGAGGCCTGGGGTCCCCGGCATCCATGTACCTCGCGGCGGCAGGGGTGGGTAGGATCATCCTGGTCGACTTCCAGGCCCCGGAGCTTTCCAATCTTAACAGGCAGGTGCTGCACTGGGAGGACGATGCCAAGAAAGGCACGATGAAGGCGGTCTCGGCGGCCAACAAGCTCTGGGAGATGAACTCCGAGATCGAGATCGTGCCCAAGGTGGCGAAGATCGGCGTCGATGATCTCTGCTCCGTCGTGGAGGAGAGCGCCGTCATCGTGGATTGCCTGGACAACTTCGATGCCCGGAAGATGCTCAATGTTCATTGCGTGAAGGAAAATGTTCCGATGGTACACGCCGCGGTCGAAGGTTTCTCGGGGCAGCTTACCGTCATCATCCCTGGAAGGACGGTCTGCCTCGATTGCCTGTTCTCCCGGTCCCCAGCAAGGAAACCGCTCATCCCGATCATTGGCTTCACCGCAGGCGTTTTCGGCTGCATGGAGGCCGCCGAAGCAGTCAAGTTGATCACAGGTGTCGGTGAACCATTGACCGGGAAGATGCTCTTAGGTGATCTGTCGACTAACTATTGGGAGACCATCGAGGTGGAGCGGAACGAACATTGTCCCGTCTGTGGGGTTCGATAGTTAATATTACTGTAGCGGAGAACTGGAACTAGTCCCACTGCCGTCCCATGCATACCACGATGGTATGGAGAGAAGTCAGATGGACCTTGAGTCTTCGTTGGACAGGATGTGCATGGGTGTAGAAGAAATGAACTTCAGGATGGCCCGGATCGAGATCGCCTTGCGTAAGCAGAACCTCAGGATAAGGTTGAGCGAACCGTTGATCATCATCAGGGATGTGTCAACGGCTGACCCTCAACCGGTTGGTCATGGACAGATCTGTCCCTGACCTCAATGCTCTTCTTCCAATTTTTCTGGCGGTTTGTAGTTCAGCAGGATGGTGATGTGCTCGAGCACGATGTTAGCGTGCTTGATGGCCGCGTCGAGCACTATTCGTCCCGCCGGCGTTATGTCGTAGGTCCTCCGTCTTCCGTCGGCGGTAGAGGTGATCAATCCGTTCATGACCAGCGACTGCAACGCCGGGTATATCGACCCCGGTGAAGGCCGCCAGTCCTCCGAGGTGATCCTCTCTATCTCCTTGATGAGCGCGTAGCCGTGGATCGGTCGTTCCGCCACCAACCTCAGGATGGCAAGCTTGAGGAACCCGGTCTTGAACCCGTACTTGTGAAATGCCTTTTTTAATAGGTGTATCTCTGGCATGTCCGGGAAGACAGCGGGTGACTCTTGCTTTTTTCCATCCATGGTGATCAGTTCACAAGAAGTAGAACTTCGTCCCGTACTTGACGCTTATATTCGCGACCTTTTCAAGCCTATCCAAAACACCTGAATAGCGCCTTACCATCATCTTGCTCTCAAGCGGTAGCTTCTCTCGCAGGACCTTGACCTCTTCCAGCATCCTCGTGGCATCTTCCTTGGTGAACAACGTCTTGTTCTTGACGGCGTTAGGAACGCTGGCGATGATCGAGCATCCATACTTCGCCGCGATCTCCGGCAGAGCGGAGTTGTCCGGCCCGAAGGTCCCTATGCAACCCCGTCCCTCATCCCAGGAAACCACGCATTTCTTGCATGCCTCGCCCATCTCATCGAAGGAGAGCATGTCCCACTTGGTCAACCGGTTGTCCGGGTCGGCCAGGTCCAGAAGCTTCTTCTGCGTGTCGGCGGAAGCGTTGTCCACCGCTATCCAGCCAGTGTACTGCTTCTTGGACAGCGGTGCCAGCTTTTGTTTGTCAGCATCGTTCTTGACCTTGTCTAGGTAAATGTTCTCAGATTCGGCGTCCACCCGGTTGCGCTTGGCGAACGCTTCAAATTC
The DNA here is from genome assembly GCA_050014375.1 of Methanomassiliicoccales archaeon. Taxonomy (GTDB): domain Archaea; phylum Thermoplasmatota; class Thermoplasmata; order Methanomassiliicoccales; family UBA472; genus DASXVU01. The sequence goes on from JBEKDM010000051.1 coordinate 7,382, forward strand.
AGCTCCGAAGGCGGTCTTCGCCGCCGCGACCGATACCATCAGGTCGAATTCAGCACAGGACTCGAACCCGGTCACATCCTTCAAGTTGACCTTCAAGATCGAAGTCTTGGCGCTCTTGCATGTCGACGCATCGGTGTCCAATTCACAGATAGCAATACTGACTCCCATGTACGATCCCTTCCTGCGGCGGAGTTACACGGCGGGATTATTTAATCCCTTTTCTCCGCCCCGAAATTTTGAGGATGGAAAGGAAACCTAAGCGTCACAAGTGATGCCTGGACCAGCAATCCCACACTCCCACAGGACCGACCGGACCGCACGTATTTTTCACAGCCAGAGCTATACCAAATGAAGGGTGAAAAGCTCCATAACTACGGGACATCCGGTTTCCACTTCAGGTGAAAAAGGAGAGGGCGGCAGCCTTCAAGGAGGAAGATCCCATTCTCCAGGTAAACGATTATATAGCGAAATAATCAGATTAAATCGTCGTTCGGGCTGCTCTATAGCTAATAACGAAACCCTCCTCAATCATATCGTTTGACATCTTCGTCTGATACAAAACGCAACTTATGGGAAGGGGAAGGGCTGCCATTGACTAAGGTCATGCTTGGAGAATGGAGAAAATATCTTGATGAGTATGACGTCACCGAGGAACGATACCTTCGGAAGATCGAGGAGCTGAAACAGAGCGATACCTACCAGGATCCGCAGCAGGAAGCGGTGTGGAGATTGATCTACGAGATCAATCTGGTCGCTCATCACACCAAAGACGCCGCGCTCATGGAACGCACATACCGGACGATGGCGCTGATGACCTATGACATGGGAGAGGACTCGAAGAGCCTGGTCGAACTGAGCATGCAGTATCGGCTGATCCAGCTGGACAATGCCTCCTCATACCGGACGAACTATTCTCATGTCGAGATGGTCCCGGGTTGCCAAGACTGCCTTTCCAAGGATAATGTTTTCGAAATCAGCATCGCCAGAGCGCTCATTCCGGTGCCGTGCAAGCACTGCAAGAACCGGACCGACAAAGGCCACCCATATGGTCTATGCGAATGCACCTGGCGACCCTACAAGGACTAGAATTTGACCAACATGAACTAACACGGTTAGGTCCCGCTTTCCCACTATCCGGTCCGCTCCTTGTTCTTCCTTGCCTTCTTGAGCGCTTTCTCCCTCAGCTGCCGTTCGGCCGCCTTGCTCTCGTCCACAGGCTCAAAATCCTGTGAGATCCAATCCTTCCGGTAAGAGACCAGCTCGACCACGTAATAGATCGCCCACAGGCTCACGCCGAAGATCAACAGCAGGACGTATGGTTGATAGTTCAGGTCCATCTGGACCATGCCCAGATCCGCCTGGAACCGTCCCTGGAGGGTAGAGAACCATATCCACAGGTCGAGCAGGGCGATGATGACGATGCTGAAGGTCATCCTGGATACGGAACCCTTGGGATAAAATCCCTTGAAGAAGCTCAGGACCGCGATCGGTATGCCGATGAAGAACAAAAACGTCATGGTTGTTCCGAGCATTCCCGAGAGGTTGTCAGTGATTGTGGATCCCAGGGCCGAGATCACCGCTTTCAGTACGATGATGAGAGCGACCGGCATGATGACATAGCGGAGCAGAGCGCTTCGAGCCATCAGAATCCCCTTGGTCAACCGACCGTAGTGGAAACGAAAGTCGTGCCACACCCGGTGGGCCTTCGGGTCCTCTGGCGGGTGTTCTTTTCCGGGACGGAAGGAAACCCCGTCGATCTCCGCCTTTGCCTTCCGCCAGATCCAGCGGGTGTCGACCCATTCGCCCACGATGTACAGCATCCCCAGTCCAACGAGCACCGCGAACAGGTAGAACAGAGATACCAGGTCGATGTCCGGCCCGGCCTGCTTGATGGCATCGTGCATGCCCGAACCAATGAACAGCATGTAACCCAGACCAATGACCACCACGGCCCGGACCTGGCCGAACATCAGTCTTGAAAGTGAACCGGCCGGGTAGAACTCGCGGAAGAAACCGATGACGGACAGGAATGAGCCGAAGATAATGAACACGATCCTCAATCCCAGGATCGCCTGGTCCAGGCCAATCATGGACCCGGTGCCTCCGCTCTCCAGCAATGCGGAGGAGATCAGTATCAGGATTATCGGCAGGATGATGAACTGGACCAACGTCCAGGCGCTGCCGTAGAGACCGCGCGACAGGTCGCCATACCTGGGTGCCAGATCGCTCATGGTCCTCCCAACGGGGCGGTCCAATGATAAGGCCGCGATTGCTCGATCGTGATGCCCATGACGGTCGCTTTCAGCGTGATCGTCCAGTCCTGTGAATGCCTGAGGAACCAGGACGATTCCGGGACGGTGAACGGCAACGAGACCTGATCCTGTGTGTGCTGGGCCACGTTCAGCGTGTTGGAACCTTGCGATATGGTGGCGGTCGCGTTCTTCAGGAGGCAGTCCACCTGCATCTGTTTGCCAGAGATCACGCTGGAGGCATCGAAACTGAAGGGGACGGTCGCCGTCATCGAGGGCCCCTGGGATATTATCGGGGTACCGACCAGTAGGTTGGTGATCAGCGGTTCCCACTGCTTCGTGTAAGACTGCTTGAACTGCGCGCCATGGAAGTCGATGACCACATCAACGGTCAGATTGTCCGGGTTCATGACCAGTTGCTGGGCAGCGGTCTGTGAGATGCCCATCTTCATCCCTCCGGCGTTGTTCTTTGTTATGGGGACCGTTTCAGAACCGGTCCCCAGCACGCCTGATGGGTCGCGCAGTGTCGTTCTCACGTTCACCTGCTGTCCAACGATGAGGTCGCCTGCGTCGAAACTATATGGCACCAGGACGTTATATCCGGTGCCATTCTGCTGCATCTGCATTCCCTGGAGGTCGAATTGCAGGTTGTCGATCAGGGGGGTCCAGTCCATCGTTCTGTTGGCCCCGATATGGATGTTCACCAGATGCTCCATGTAATATGGTGCCAGCGTCACTGACATGTTGATGGTGGTATGTTCGAACGCCAGTTCCCGCATTATTGAAGGATCGATGTCGTTCAGGTCCAGGGCCATCCTGACGTTGACAAAGTTTGAGCGACCGGCGAGTATATCGGTCGGCGTGCTGTTGGATTCGGAGATGAAGGTCCCGTTTTGGTCGGTCAACCTGATCCCAATAGTGAACTCCTGGATATCAAAGAACCCGCCGTTGTAGATCTGCACCGGAGCCTCGAACGAAACTGCGTTGGTAGAATTGTCGTAGGTCCAACCGGTGGTCTCGCCCTGGGGGAACTTGACATCCAAACCTCCGATGGCCAGCGGTACCACTGCAAGCAACAATAACATCGTGGTAATGATGCTAACGACCAGGATCCCGATCCTGACCGATAGTAATCCCCATCGCATTGTATTCCAAACTAAGATTCAGGATAATAGTTGTTTCATCTCAAGTTCGTTTTTTGAGAATATGGATTCATTCCATATCCGAGGTGTCCGTCGAACCTGTTCTCGGAGCTGGCCTCTTTGGCTTTTTCCAGTCGGTTTTTTTGTGCCGGTAAGATCAAATCGGCGGCTTTTATAACAGGTTTAGCGGCTTTGGTAGATGCTGTCAATCGCATCCACTTCGCAATCGTTTCTCAGTCCATGAGCTCGAGGAAGGACGAGTGGATGATGATCGTGACTATGAGGGGTGGATGAAGCGACTCCCCTCACTTCGTTCTGGTCTTCAGGGCATCGTCTATCATCCTCTCGTAACGTTTGAGGGCGAAGGACCGGTCGTACTCTATCATGGCCTCCATCATCCTTTCCTTCTCTTCCTCGGTAAGGACGGACATGGCGGTCTCGAAGAATGGACTATCCTCTTTCTTGACATGCCTAGAATAAAGGTCGACGATCTGTCCGAACTCGATGGCAAGGGTCTCGGTGGTCGCTTCGTCCCCGTCGACGTAACATTCCATGGCCTCCCTGATGACCCTTAGGTGGCGCCTGATGTCCGCGTGCTCCCTCATGAGGGTGGTGGTGATGTCTTCGAACTCGAAAGACCTCGCCTTACCTTTGAGGGCCGGGAAGAGAATGGTCTCCTCTTTTCCATGGTGCAACTCGTCCCCTATCACAGAGATGAAATCGACGAGTGCCCAAACGGTGTCCGGGTCGAAGGTCCCTTTGTCCATCTTGGCCTTCTCAGCCGCCATCAGCCGCAGGGCCTTCTCGATGACCCGGTGCTCGGTCAAAAGGATCCCATGAGGTTGCATCAGATCACGGCATTCCATTAACGTTCCCGATATTTAATGGAAGTCAGGTCATTTAGAAAACGCAAATTGAAGGGGGACCACTTCCAATTTGTGTTACGCTATGATAGGTCGCAGCCCCACCCCGTAGAGATGAAGCTTGTACTATCGTTCACTACGACAAAGCCCCGTTTCAGGCCCACATCGGCCATCCAAGGAGTCCATTAACTGGCGCGCTGACCATGCCCCTTTGGCTTTTCCCAGTCGTTCTTTGTACCGATATAGTTAAATCAATTATCCTGTTTTATCTGAACGGACCGTTATGCAAAAACAGAAGCTCGAGATCGAATGTCCGGTCTGCGATGCAATACTAAGCATTGACGCCCGTTCGTGCCCCAAATGCGGCGCCGACCTGGGCATGGCCGACTTTCAGGACCTAGAAAACCTGGCCAATGATATCTCCAATGGTTCAACATCCTTCGACTCGCCTCCGCAAAAGGAGGCGCCTAAAAAAAGCGATGAAGGGCCCGAGACCTCCGAGGAAAAGGTTGTTCGTTCCTCCGTGGAAGAGCCGAAGCCAGAAAAGGAAGAATCCGAACCCAAGGTCGAGCCGACATCCAATGAGGAACCTAAGGAAAAGGGCAAAGAGGATGAAGAACCGAACGACAAGGGGAAGAAAAAAGGCTTATTCTCTAAATTCTTCGGCAAGAAGAAGTGACCTGAGCCATGAGCGATATACGCATCAAGAAACGAGGAAGGCTACGGGAGAAGGAGATCAAGTCGTTATCAGAAGAAATATCCCAGAAAGTGGGCATCCAGGTCTTCACCTTAAATGATACAGTAGATAAGGCAGAAAGCTCTGATTTCGACGTCATCTTCGTTAACAACGAGATACTGGCATTGGTCATTTCAGGCAAAGCATTCCTGACGGTAAAAGGGCTGCTGAAGTACAATCCGCCCAAATCCCATGTCACCGTCGACATGGGAGCGGTTCCGTTCGTGGTCAAGGGAGCTGATATCATGGGTCCGGGAATAGTCGACGCCGACAGGGATATCAGGACCGGTGATTTTGTCTGGATCAGGGATGTAAAGAACCTGCGCGCCTTGGCCATAGGCGAGGCGATGGTCTCCGGTGAGGAGATGCTGCAGAGGAAGTCCGGCAAGGCCATCAAGAGCATCCACTACGTCGGTGACAAGCTGTGGAAGTATGACGAACGGTGATCGGCGCCAATAATTCGAATAGGTCGTCACCCGAACAATGTAAAAACTAAATACGCCTGACCTACTTTCTATAGTAGTAGCAATTATTGTTGCTAGTAGGTTATTGTATGCGGAACAAGGCCGTCGTAGTCGTCATGACGTTGTTGGTCCTGATATCATCGTTAATCGCGATCCAGAACCCCGCTCGGGCAACGACCAGCGGTGATTTCGAATACACGATCATCAACAACGATACCGCCGCACAGATCACCGGTTACACCGGAGCAGGCGGTATCGTCTCCATTCCCGCCACCATCGACGGATACCCGGTAGTATCCATCGGGGGCTTCTCCTTCTACTCATCTACCATACTGACCGGTGTGATCATTCCCGACGGGGTGACCGACATCGGTTACGCCGCGTTCTACGATTGCATCTCCCTGAGATCGGTAACGATCCCTGACGGTGTCATTGGGATAGGCAACGAGGCATTCTATGATTGTATATCCTTGACCTCGATCGTACTCCCCGACAGTCTCATTTCCATTGACGGATACGCGTTCTCCTCCAGCGATCTGACCTCGATCATCATTCCGGACAGCGTCACCAGCATCGGGGATTGCGTGTTCCAGGACTGTCACAATCTGACCTCCGTCTCTGTCTCCAAAGGTCTGACGAGCATCGGAAGTGGTGAGTTCGCCAACTGCTTCAATCTTACTTCCGTCACCATACCTGAGAGCGTCACCAGTGTTGGTGAAGGTGCGTTCTATGATTGCGTATCGTTGACGTCCATGGACTTCCCTGATAATATCACCATCATCGGGAACAGCGCGTTCCAGGGCTGTATCAAATTGTCAGCGGTGACCATGGGTTCAGGCCTGGACTCCATTGGCTATGCCGCGTTCTATGGATGCACCTCTCTGACCTCGATCATAATACCGGATAACGTGACCGTCCTCGGATACGGCGCCTTCTATAACTGCACCGAATTGAAATCGCTGACGATCGGAAAAGACGTTACCGGTATTGGGGCGTTGACATTCTTTGACTGCAGGTCGTTGACGTCAGCAGAGATCTCCGACCGGGTCGCCACGATCGGATACGGCGCTTTCTATGATTGCACGTCTCTCTCATCGGTCCTCATAGGAAGTGGGGTCACCGACATCGGGAAATCCGCGTTCGAAAACTGTTCGTCACTTACTTCTCTCACTTTCGAAAGCAGCGCCCCGTCATTGGCCAACGACTGGATCTCCAATCACAATCCAGGCTTGACCATCTATTGCCACACCGGTGCCAGTGGTTTCACGACACCTTTGTGGGAAGGCATTCCGACGGAAGTTGTCGGAACGACACTGGCCGCCCCTCAGAACACTGCGGTCATGACCGGTCCCGGCTATGTTTCAGTATCCTGGAAGGCATTGAGCGGGAACGGCAGCGAAAGCGTTGACTATTACATCATCTACCAGGACGGGGTGGATGTTATGCACGTGACCACCGGCACCACGGCCAACATCTCCGGGCTTGCGAATGGTCACACTTATGCTTTCCAGGTGGCGGCACATGACCTGGCCGGTCCCGGATTGAACTCGTCCCCAATGGATGCCATCCCTTCATATGGCCTGGATTCGATGAGCGTGACGATCACCTCACCCGTCAGGGATTCGTTCCTCAGCTCCAATCATGCCGATGTAAACTGGACCGTCGACGGTGATCCTTCCAGTGTGGCTTATATAAATCTATATATCGACGGGGGTCCCCAGATCAGGTTATCGGCCAATGCAACGAACTATGCCATTGTGGGACTCAGCGAAGGGATCCACACAATAAACGTCACGGCAGTTAACGGTCAAGGCATTCCAGTCTTCCAGAAGGTTTCCTTCACCGTCGATACCATAACGCCGACGATCGAGGTTAACGGGCCTACAGGCAACGAGGTCTCGACCAGGCCGACCATAATGGTCAAGTTCAGCGAAGCAATGGATAAGACCGTCACCGATATCGTTCTGGTCGGGGTCACTGGCACCACAACCTGGAATGGCAGCACGGCCACCTTCGTTCCGGCCTCGACCCTCCTCGGCAACAATTCATACACCGTCAACCTGGTGGGAACAGACTTGGCCGGAAATGCTTTGGCGATGACCACATGGACGTTCACGACCGCGGATGTGGGCACGATCTCCGGCACCATCATGGACACCGGCGGAATACCGGTCGCCAATGCCACGGTGACATTGACGAATATGACCTCCTCCATGAGCGATGGTATTGCACGGATCACGGAAACCGACGCCGTTGGAAACTATGCGTTCTATGACATCGCTTTGGGTGATTACACCTTGACCGTGACCAAGGATGGTTACAATTCGACGACATCAAACGTCTCCATGACCTCG
>JBEKDM010000052.1:0-15154 GCA_050014375.1 Methanomassiliicoccales archaeon
TCCCGGAGCAGCTCCGGGTTCCGCCAGGGCCTCTGGCCCAATGCGGTGAGTTCGCCGACCTCGGAACGGATGGTCCCGGTGACGATCTTGAAGAACGTGCTCTTTCCCGAGCCGTTCGGACCGACGATCCCGGTGATGCCTTTGCCGATCTCCACGCTGAAGTTGTTGAGACCGATGACCTTGCCGTACCACTTGGAAACTCCCTGCGCCCGTACCACCAGGTCGTTCACTTACCCACCCCCTTGCGCCGGACCCGATCGAACACCAGAACAGTGGGAGGAACGATCATCACTAGCAATGCAGCGAACAGCATTACAGTGTTGAGACTGGCGGGCAATGCCTGATCGAATATGACGTCATAGCAATAGAACAGCACGTTCTCCGGACCGAGCAATGCCCAGTTCGCATCGAACCCTTCGAAGATACCTGCGATGACCTGGAGGACAAAGACCACCATGAAGGTCCCGACCGCGGCGTAGGTCTTCCTCGTGGTCAGGGACGAAAGCATGAGCCCCAACGGGACCAGGAATACCGTTGCCAAGATGCCAGCGACCATTGTGCGGCCGATCACTCCGAGGCTCGCCAGGTAGTCCCCTCCGGTCTGGGTTCCGGTCACGCGATACCCATCATCAATGGGGGCAGAAGAGCGAAGATCGAAACGATCGCCAATCCTCCCAACGCCTTTCCGGCCAGGTAGTTCTCAGGCCGCAGTGCCCTAGACATATAGAGGGTCAGTGACCTGCTCCGCATGTCCTCCGCTATCAGGTCGGAACACACCATGGATACCAGGATCAACGTGAACAGGTAGAAGAGGGCGCTCTTGAACACGTCGGCCATAGCCCCCTCGGTCAGGGAAACATGCGGCGTGATGGAAAGAATGATGATGTTGAACATGTGGACCAGCATCGTTCCTAGGATCAGGACCGCTATCAACCACAATGATGACAGCTTTTGCCGTATTACCTGGTCCGAGATGACCAGGAAACGTCGCGCATGCTCGCTACGTTGTCCTTTCCAGGCGCGATACCCGATTGGGTCAAGGCCCATTATTTCACCTCGGTGACGGCCTTGATGAAAACGTCCTCAAGGGTGATCCGGTCCGGCAGATAGCTGCGGACCTGGACCCCCATGCCATGGGCCAGTTCCAGGACCGGCCCACTGCCCTCCGGATTGGCGAATACCACCGTGGCCAGTCCGAACTGGTCGGTGACCGAAATGATCTCATGGTCCCGCCCCAGTGCATCGATGAACGATTTGATCTTCTCGGGCGTCCCCTTGACCTTGATAGACTTGCGGACAGCCCCTTGGGAGAGTAACGATTCCAGCGTCCCCTTGACGACTATCCGGCCATTGTTGACGATGATGGCTTCCCTGCATACCTTTTCCACGTCATGCAGTATGTGGGACGAAACAAGGACCGATTTGTCCGACGCCGCGATCCGGCCGATGAGATCTAGCATCTCCTCGCGGCCGTTCGGGTCCATGCCGTTGGTGGGTTCGTCAAGGAAGAGTATGTCAGGATCGTGGACGATCGCCTGGGCCAGTTTAACCCTCTGTTTCATCCCGGTGGAATATGAACCGACGGGGCGGTATCGCTCCTCCCCTATGCCGACGAAATCCAGGACCTCGTGGCTCCGCGGGATTGAATCCCCCTTGGCCATTCCCGACAGCCGCCCCATGTAAGCGACCAGCTCCACTCCTGACATCACATCGATCAGGCAGTCATGCTCTGGCATATACCCGACCCGGTCCCGGATCGCCAGCGTGTTAGAACGGGAATCGAGGCCGGAAACGGTGATCGAGCCGGCCTGCGGTTGGACCAGACCCAGGACGGCCTTTATGAACGTGCTTTTGCCTGCCCCGTTGGGACCCAGGAGGCCGACTATGCCGCTCGGGATGTCGACGGAGAAATGATCGAGGGCAAGAACATTGCCATATCGAACTACAACATCATTGGCCATGATCGAGACGTCACCATTGGACGCAGAGCTAGTTAACGGGATCTGCACCCCGCTATCTATTTCTCCGATACCCATGATCGTCAGTGACGTGATTAGTGACTATATATGGCCACTGGACGATGGACGATAAAAGACAACCGTTTCCCTGGCCAGAAGACAGAATCGACGTCCATGCGGAACTAAATTTCCAGAACTATTATATCGCCTCGAGCTAGCTATTATGATGCGACCTGACTTATTGCGAAAATGTCCGTAATGAAAGCAGCATGGCAAATATATGCAGAAGCATCAATTTCGAAAGAACGGAACTTAGAAGGTCGGGAGGAATTGAAATGAACGGGAAAGTGGGCCTATGTACGACCTCAGAACAGGATGCCAGATTCAAGATAATGGCCGATGTGGCCCCAGTGATGATCTGGATGTCGGGCCAGGATGGCCTGTGCAATTTCTTCAATCAGCCGTGGCTGAACTTCACCGGAAAGACCATGGAACAAGAGGTGGGCAACGGATGGGCCGACGGGGTGCATAAGGACGATCTTCAGCACTGCCTGAACATCTACCTGACCTCGTTCAATGCCCGTCAAGATTTCCGCATGGAGTACCGTCTCCGACGTCATGATGGAGAATACCGCTGGATCCTAGATACTGGCAGACCGATGTTCGACCCTTCCGACGAATTCTCAGGTTATATTGGCTCTTGCATCGACATCACTGATCTCAAAGAGGCACAGGAAAAGAACCAGAAATTGCAGGAACAGTTCTATCAGTCTCAGAAGATGGAGGCCGTTGGCAGCCTGGCCGCCAGCATCGCACATGACCTGAAGAATTTGATCATTGTTGTGCAGGGTAACGCGGATCTGATCAGAACGGTCTCTGGCCCTGGAACGCCGACGTATCGCTATGCAGATCATATCTTCCAGGCAGCATCGCGAGAGGCGGATATGGTCCAGAAGCTGGTGCTGTTCAGCCGAAAACAGCCCCTGCAGCACAATTGGCTTGATTATGGCAAGCTGTCGGCCAACATGATCGAGTTGATTGGAAGACTTATTCCATCGGGAATAGAGGTGACCCTTGATGCCCCTAGCAACCTATGGCCCGTCTATGGGGATGCCACATTGTTGGAACAGGTGCTCGTCAACTTGGTGACCAATGCCCGTGATGCGATGCCCGATGGTGGACGATTGAACATCACCTTCCGGAACACCAGGATCTCAGAAGAATACCTGGAATTCAACGGTTCGGCCATCGTTGGCAACTGGGTATGCATGAGGGTATCAGATACCGGGATCGGGATGTCCCAGGAGATCATAGACCACATCTTCGAACCTTTCTTCACAACAAAGCCAGTGGGAAAAGGAACAGGGCTCGGTCTTTCATCAGTATACGGAATCGTGAAGGAGCATGGAGGATGGGTAGAGGTGCAGAGCACTCCCAGGAAGGGGTCTGAGTTCATCGTCTTCATCCCCGCCCATCAAGAGGAACGACTGGACAACGCCAAACCTTCGACCGATACCCCTGCTAGAACTTGACGCATACGGTCCCATGGTATCGTCCTTGCGTTGGTGGTTAACTCTCTCGAAGGCAATGGAAGACTATCGTTCAGAAACATCACTTCATCGATCTGTCATTATGATGGTTCGGCTCTGGGTCAGGTCAGTTTTCCTCCTTGTCATAGACTCACGATGGTATTCCATAGGAGGCTGGTAGCCAGATAGAATAGGAATAGGGCGCACGTAATGGTGATGGCTCGGAACAGGCGGTCATTCACGAACCGGCGCCCATAGGCCACGAGCGCAGCGGTCACGACACCCCAGAGGCACGACCCGATCATATAGCCGGTGAAGAAAATGACATAGTCGATGGTCTGCGGTTGAGATACCAGGACCAGGATCGTCGATGCTCCGATGCCTAGCCAGAATGCGATCTGGAATGGACTGGCAAATGATATGATGGCCCCGGTGACAAATACGTTTCGGGAACTGCCGCACACCTCCTTCCTGGGACGACCTTTCCTTTGATCGGTCAATGTCTTGTAAGCGAGATAAAAAAGGAAAGCGCTTCCAAGGACACCAAGGCCAAGCTTGGTCATTGGGTCCTGCACCAGGAACGCAAGTCCGACGAGGGCGATGATCGCCCAGACCGCATCGCCGGCCGAGGCACCCAATTCTAGGAACAGGACGGGACGGAAACCCTTGCTGAAACCCAGTGGAAGGGCTTCAGCGAACACTGCTCCGGGAACCGCGGCCATTATGAGACCCAACCCGAAAGCTGTGAGGAATAGGAGGGTAACATCCATTTGGGTGGGGTAAGTCCTGGCACATTAATAACCCAATGATAAGGTGTTCCGGCATCGTCCAACGATCGGACATAGTGATGGACCTTCAAGGACATCGGTTTCGAAGAACAATCCTAATCATTTAATCCGCACAATGGATTGCACATCGATGGTGTGACCGATGAAGTGCCCACGATGTAGCTCCGATATGCCTGAGGGAAGTTCTTTCTGCGGCAATTGCGGAACGAAATTCGATGCGGCATTTCAGATCAATCCAGTACCCACCGTTCAGTCCAGCCTATGGTACCAGAACTTCTACCGCATCCGCAGGAAGGTCCTCACCGTAGGCAACAGGTACTACATCGAGGACCGGCAGGGCAATATGCTGGGGTTCTCGAAACAGAAGCTGATGCGTGTCAAGGACGATATCCGGGTCTATTCGGACGAGAACATGGGAATTGAGCTCTTCCGCATCCAGCAAGAGAACATTGTGGATGACTGGGGGACATGGGCGGTCATCGATTCCCGGACCAATGTCTGTATCGGCAAGATGAGAAGGAGTTACCTCTCGAACTTTACCGAGGACGAATATGCCCTCCTCGATCCATATAACCAGCAGATCGGGCGGGTGGTGGAGCCATCAGGACGTGGCCTCATGCGCAAGTACCTTCCAGGGGGTGGGCTGGTCACCGAACAGGTCAAGGTCGAATACTATGGCCATCTGGTCGCTTACATACAACAGCAATTCAAGGTGATCGGCGACACCTGGGAGGTCGATTGCCAATACCTGCCTCCGCAGTTCGACCGAAGGACCCTTTTGACGGCGATGTTGCTCATGGGGATGGTCGAGCGAAATGAGAACAGGAATGATAGCCTGTTCTGAATCCCTGGGAAATGGAAAGAAGGTTGGAAAGATCATCTGATCCAATTGACGATCTGCGGCTCATTACGCTTCCTTTCGGGAAACTCACCCATGGGATAACCCAATATGAACTGGGCCACCAGCTTGTGGTCGGACGGTACCTGGCATTCCTTAAGGAACTCTGGACTATGCGCGAGAGCGCTTGCGAACCCGATCCAGCAGCTTCCGATCCCGAGCGAGCGCGCATATAGGAACATGTTCTCCACTGCGGTGCTGGCATCTTCGATCGGCGTCCTGGCTGACGGATGGGCGAAGACGAACACGACCACAGGGGCATGGTAGAACAAGTGGAAGTCCGGATTTGAAAGGGTCCTTATCATTCCCTGGATATTCTCCGGAACAGGTTCGTCCTTGGAGCGATTCTTGATCATTCCCGCAATGAACAGCTCCTTGGCGACACCAGAATAGAGGTCGATGCGTTCCTTGTTCTCTAGCACCACGAACCTGAGCGCCTGGACGTTCATTCCGCTGGGCGCATAGATGCCCGCTGTGAGGATATCCTTGATGGCCTCATCAGGGACCTTTTTATTGGAATAGCTTCTGACCGACCGCCTGGCATAAATGTTCTTCAAGACATCGTTCATTTCTGAACCTCCGCAATCTCATCGATCCGGCAGGCGAACATTTGACTTACCGTTATTAATCGCTTGCCTGATGGGCTGATTCAATTCCGTTCAACGGGTTGAAGCTCATGCCTGTCGTTTCTATTCTGACAATGGGAGCTTGGATGGCGAAAGAAGAATAAACTTCGAATCCCAAGATAGGCTGATGAGATACGATTGCGAAAAGACCGTTCTGGTCGCCCTGGGCGGGAATGCCATCTTGAAGTACAGGGAGGAAGGGACGGCAGAGGAGCAAATGATGAACGTGAGGGCCTCGTGCCGGACCCTTGCTAGGCTCATCAAGGAAGATTATCATATAGCGATCACGCATGGGAACGGGCCCCAGGTAGGAGACATACTCCTGCGCAACGAGATGGCCAAGGAAGTGCTTCCACCGATGCCCCTGGACTTTTGCGGAGCGGAGAGCCAGGGAATGATCGGATACATGTTGCAGCAATGCCTGATGAACGAGCTGCGCTCGCTCAATGCCGAAAAACCGGTCATGACCATACTGACCCAAACGCTCGTGGCCAAGGACGACGAAGCATTCTGCCGACCTTCGAAGCCCATCGGCCCTTTCTATTCAGCTGATGAAGCGGCGAGGCTACGCGAGCAGAAGGGGTGGAACGTCGCCGAGGTCCCGGGTCGCGGGTTCCGACGTGTGGTCCCCTCGCCCAGACCAATATCGATAGTGGAAGGCCGATCGATCAAGGACCTGTTCGAGAACGGCTACGTGGTGATCGCCTGCGGAGGTGGAGGCATCCCGGTGATCGACCTGGACGGGGAGATCGTGGGAGTAGAGGCGGTAGTGGACAAGGACCATTCGGCGGCCGTGCTGGCCAATTTGATAGGGGCCTGTTCTATGCTCATCCTTACCGACGTGGACGCGGTCTACCTGGACTACGGAGATCCGGGACAACGCGCGATCCCGGCGATGACCGTGTCGCAGGCCAGCAAATGGATGTTCCAGGGCCAATTCCAAGAAGGGAGCATGCGGCCGAAGGTGGAATCGGCGATCGAATTTGTAAAGAACGGAGGGAAACGGGCCGTGATCACCTCGATGGAAAAGGTGGCTGACGCACTGGCCGGGAAGGCGGGCACCACAATAACGGGATGATCCCGTCTTATCCGGTTCAGTTCTTGCGATTGACGCCGCAATGCTCCTTATCGTCACACGGAATGTGACATTCCGGGCAGATCTGGGGCCCTTCCCCTTCCTTCCAGAACCAGGAATGCCCGCAGCGCTAGCATTCCATCTCGACCCGTGCCTTCTCATCCAATTGCGCGCTTGGAACGAACCTGGAATTGCTCTTAGACATTGTGTTTGAGAGCCTGTGAAACATAATCCTATGGACGTTCCCGTCCCGATGGCGATCCTGCCCTTTCACGGCAGGAGGCGTTCAAGTTGCTCGGACCGGTTGAGGTAACCTTTGCTGCAAGAGGTTCAGACGGACCGCATCGTTAAGATTAGTCTGTTTCACCCCAAAGAGCTTGGACATCTTCACCGTATCAACGACAGAATCGTACATTTCCATACTGGCCAATAGCTCCTGCATGCCCTCAGGCACTCCCGGTACCTCCGTTCCCAAGGGGAGGCGCACGACCGGGATCCTTTTGCCCAGGAGCGACTCGTAAGTCCCGACAATGTCGGTCCAGCTGATCGCGCTGGGGCCTCCGATCGGCATGTACATGTTCCTTGCAGCGGGATTCCCAACGGAGGAGGTGATGAACGAGGCCACGTCGTTGATCGAGATGAAGCTATGACGTCGGTTGCCTTCCCCGAGCAGAGTCACCGGGCGGTTGTCCTTGAGGGCCGGAATGACCGCTGTACAGAACCAAGCCTCCATGATCGGTTCCGGCGCCACAATGGTATAGTTCATGCCACTTTGGATGAGATGGTTCTCGGTCTTCTTCTTGGCCTGCAGATAGGGCGATGCGCTCTTATCGTCGGCCTTCGCCGCGGAAACGAAGATGAAGTGCTTTATACCCGCGGTTTTGGCGCTGTTCACAAGATGCCGGTTGCCGATCAGGTCGATGTTCTGCACATTGTCCTCGCCTCCCCTTTGGGCGCTATTGGCAGTGGTGATCAATGTCTCCACCCCTCTCAGCGCGTCGATCAAAGTGATCGGGGCTTTGATGTCACCGAAAACGGCCCGTGCCCCTGCTTTGACCAACGGATCATAGTTTGAACCGGGGCGGACCAATATCCGCACTGACCGTTTTTGCCGCAGAAGACTCTTCACCACGATGCTGCCCAGTTGTCCCGTCGCACCAACGACCAATATCATTTCAGAACCCCTCCATGACATCTCCGGCGCTTCTCCCGAGGTCGCGTCGGCTTATTGTTCAAAGGCCCCATGTATTCTAGGAAATGCAGCGATAAACATCTTTGCATATCCACATCGGTTCGATTTGAACGTTAATGCTCAGTCAAGAACTGGCCCGACCTTTGATTCTTCGACCGCCCTCTTAATCCGGGCAGACTGAACGGCATTTCCCAAACGATCGAATCGTCTGGAGGCCTCTTCCAGATGGGCCCTGGCCTCTTTAGGTCGACTCAACCTCAACAGTGAACGTCCATGTTGCAGTGAGATCGTCGCACCCCAGTATTCGGGGGAATCGGTTCCAGCGGCTAGGACCATTGCTTCCCCATATCTTGCGTTCATCCCGTTCAGGTCATGCCTGGATTCCAACAGCATTGCCGCAGCCAAGGATAGCATCATCCTTTCCAGGACCAACTTATCGACTGGTTGCTTTTCCAGCAAGCCCGCGGCATCGCAAAAGGCCTTTTCCGCCCGGTCCTTCCTTCCGTTCCTCGCCTCGACAATGGCCATCAAGGCCAAGGGCTCGATCCGGAGAGCTTCTTCGCGCGTTTGTGACCAAAGTTCCCCGGCCGAGGCTGCTTCGACGAAAGCTGAATCTGGTTCTCCCACGCTGAAGAGAAGGAGCTCCGAGCGCCTGATCCGAGCTAGAAACTGGGAAAGAGGCTCTCCCACCGTTGTTGCCAGATCTATCGCGTGATCGAGAACATCCAGAGATTCCTTCTCCCGCCCTGCCTGGGTCAGTGCCATGCCCAAGGCAATGGACGAGTCGAGTTGGAGCCCGTAATGATCGATGGCCATTGCACATCCGAGAGCCGCCTTGGCATCGTTTATGGAACCCGGAACATTGCTGGATTCCAGGGCGGCCTTTGAGGAGACGATGTTGCCAATGATCTGCGAGATAATTGGTGAGCGCAAGCTACCAGCTCCGGCCTCCATCTTTGGTTCAGTGTGTTCGTGCCGTGTCGGGGCCTCGCTCTCATTCTGATCCCCATCTCCTGCGTGGAGATGAAGGTCGTGGACCAGAATGTCGCGCCTTACGTCCTCAAGCCTTTCGACGAGGACTTGGTCTTCTGATACTGACCTGTGGGTGGCAATGATAAGTGCGTTCATTCCCCCGATATTCCTTGCCAGGAAACAGAACATGATGATCGTGGCCATGTCTGCTTTCCCGATCTCCTCGACCACCACGACGACGGTGTTCTCGGCGGTGACCGATCGCAAAAGGCTCAGCGTGTACATTTCCTCGCGGTAGGAACGTTCTGCTTGCAGTTTGTTCTCCAGCATCGGCGGGGAGCGTGCCACCCCTTTCCCATCCTGATTCGAATTGATTGCCGATAGAGAACCCATAAGAGGTTCCATTCTGGATATGGATAGCTTGCAGTCACAAACTGCTGTCAGGCATCCCATCGCTTCAGCTTCCTCGAGCACATGTGCGATGATGGAATGCCTCTGGTCGACCGAACCCCCAGAGATGAGGGAGATCGACCCTTTGCCTCCGATAGCGTCGCCTACTTGGTCTATCAGCCTCTCTTCGATACTTGCATCCTGCGATCGCATGTTCTCCACCATCTGGTCCATGCTCTAGATGGTACTAAGTTGGATAAACCTTAGCCCAAAAATGCAAGAATTATTACGCTGACATTAGATGGCTCGAACCGTGATTGCATCGAAGCATGATAATGCTGGTCCTGGAAGGGTCGTTCCGGTCGCCGCTCCATCGGAAAGTGAGATAACCCAGATATTAAGCCTGAAAGAAAAGTGCGAGGGGCGGTTGGGCATCGGAATCCTGCTCAGTTATGAGTTCCTGAGATCACTGGACAAGGCCGGAATGGGGGCAATGGCGTTCATGAAGGGATCACATTGCATCGGTTTCGCTTTCTTTTATTCCTTCGACAAGACGGAGGCAGAAGCCTCGATCTTCGCCGATCCGGACGAAGATCAGGAAGTTGTGAATTCATCACTGGTGAGGGTCTTGATGCATCCGTTATAGATAGACCCCGAGGACCTCTACCACGAATATGACGTTGACCAATCGGCCCCAAAGTCAATGAACCCCAATGATCATACATAGTCCATCGAGCACTTCTTGACCATGAGCCTGGCCGAGTCCCTCTCCACCAAGGTCTCCGTGGCCTCGATCCTTATCGGCTGGGCGTGCATGGGTGAATCCAACGCCATCGTCTCATACTCGCCACCCTCGCCAGAAACATTGATCCCGTGCTTCTTCGCGACCTTGATCAGGTCTTCGATGCAGGCGTGATCGATCGCCCTGCCGAGCCAATTTTCGTCCAGACCTTCGGCGAAAACGCCGACGATGATAGCCTTCACACCGGCATCGACCATGTCCCTGAGGAGCAAGAGCTGGTCTTTGCGCCACATGGGCGCGAACAGTCTAAGGCCAAGCGACTCACAGACCCCGTTGATCCGATCCCATTGGTAGTCAGAGGCTATGGCACCGACCACGACCCCTTCTACGTTCAGCCCCTCGAGGCCTTTCTTCAAGGAAGCCAGGTCCCCTTCCTCGGTCCCGTCCGAGGGAACGGAGACCAACTTCTTTCCCATGGCCTGGGCCATCAATGGCACAACTTCCAGGTTAAGCGTGTGGAAGACCCAGGAATATGGGTCGCTTGGAACGATGTTCACCAGTGTGCATACCCGATGACCCTGTTGTTCCATTAGGTAAGCGGAGTACGTGGAATCCTTCCCTCCGGAATAAAGGCAGGCCAAACGCATGCCCTACCATCCGCTGCGGATAATTTCAAACTTGTCCTCAGGATAGCATAAAAATATCAGGGAAAGCGATAGCCACACCGATGTACTGCCCGAAATGCAACAAGACCATCAAGGACGAGCGTCTGGAAGAGGTCAATAAGCAGCTCGTCGAACGGTTCAACAAGGATTCCCTTTCAAAGGGCAAGTGTCCAGTGTGCGGGACCGGCCTGCTCAAGTCGGACAAGGCAGAAAAGAAGGTGTGAGATTGCGCATCGAGGAGATGACCAGCAACGAGTTCGCCGAGGCGGTCGAGAAAGATCCGGTGGTCATCCTGCCTATCGGCGCCACAGAGGCGCACGGACCTCATCTGCCGCTGGGCACGGACGCTTTCCAACCTGAGGCGATCGCAGATGCCGTGGCCGAGCGGGTGAACGGTCTGGTGGCACCGGCGATCAAGTACGGACAGCATTCTTCGACGCGGAACCTGCCGGGGACCATAGGCATCACCTCATCCACGCTCCGCGCGATCATCATCGACGTTCTGGAATCACTGCACCGGAACGGAATCCGCAAGATCGTTATCATCAGCGGCCATGCCGGAAGCGTTCATATGGCCATGGTCAAGGACGCTTGTGAGGACGTGGTGCGTCGCTATCAGATGGATGTCATTTTCCTAGCAGACTATGACATTGGCAAGGGACTCCAGGAAGAGATCGGTGCCGGTCCCGGCGACGGACACGGTGGCATGATGGAGACGTCCCGGATCATGGCGATCAGACCGGACCTGGTGCCGAAGAACCGCACCAAGGGCGAGTTCGTCTCCGCCGGGTACGCTGTGCTTAGCGACCCGGAGCGGTGCTATCCGCAGGGGTTCGTGGGCGACGCCGGGAAGGCCAGCGCCCAGGCGGGGAAGCGCCTAAACGATTACATAACCGATGCCCTTACGGACCTTATCCGAAAGGACCTAGGCGTGAGAGAATGAGCGAGCTGAAAAGGAGGGCGGCTGAGAAGGCGGTCGAGTTCATCGAGGATGGGATGACTCTGGGTCTGGGAACGGGATCGACAACGTTCTTCGCCATCGAGGCGATCGGATCGCTGGTTAAGATGGGCTATGATCTGCGCGGGATCCCCACATCCGTGGCCTCGGAGGAACAGGCCATCAAGTGCGGGATAAAGTTGACAACACTTGATGAGGTCGACAATATCGACCTGACCATCGACGGGGCGGACGAGGTCGACGGTGATCTGAACCTGATCAAGGGAATGGGAGGCGCGCTATTACGCGAGAAGATCGTGGCATACGCTTCCAAGCAGGAGATAATCATTGTGGACGAGGCCAAGCTGGTCAAGACGCTGGGAACGAAATCGCCGCTCCCGATCGAGGTTGCTCGCTTCGGCCATGCAATGACGGCCCGGAACATAAGGTCGCTCGGATGCGTTCCGGAGCTCAAAGGCGGCGACAAGCCATTCGTTACGGACAATGGAAATTATGTCTACAACTGCCGCTTCGAGAGGATCGATGATCCCCGTTCCTTGGACCGTGAGCTAAAGAGCATCCCTGGTGTGGTCGAGACCGGTCTGTTTCTGGGATTGGCTACCAAGGCAGTCGTGGCTTACCCCGACCGGACTGTTGTGCTTGAGAAATGAAAAACGACCTGGCCTAGTGGGCCATGGTCTTTAGCTGTTCGATGTTGCTCTCAATGCGCTCGATCCTCTTCCTCTCTTCCTTCTCGAGCGTTTCGACGATCTTCTCGAAGGGGATCGCCAGTTTGTATGCATGGACCGGGCGGCCCTTGCCCTCCTTCTTTATGTCCCGCTTGATCACCCATTTCCTCCGCCTGAGCTCCTGCATCGCGATAGATACCTCGGGCTGCCTAAGCGCGGTGGATATTTCGATCTCTACTGAGGTCGTCTCTTCCTTCTTTCGCAGGAAGGCCAATGTCTTAGCTACGTTCTTGGGCATCCCTGTGCCCATGAGAAGCTCGACCAGTGTCTCGTCCTTCTTACTGAAACCCCTGTCAGCCATGAATTACACCTTTCCAATACTAGACACATATCATTTATTATCGCATAGATATATATCATTTTCTATTTGAAGTTCGGATTCAAATAACATCCCGGATAACTGGCTATTTATCCAGCATTCAGAATTGCATTGCACGCAAAGAGCTATTTGACCTGAATCCCCCGGATTATCACATCTATATTATAAACTTT
This sequence comes from Methanomassiliicoccales archaeon, assembly GCA_050014375.1. Lineage (GTDB taxonomy): Archaea > Thermoplasmatota > Thermoplasmata > Methanomassiliicoccales > UBA472 > DASXVU01. The sequence goes on from JBEKDM010000052.1 coordinate 13,014, forward strand.
CGGTGATTATTCTTGTGTCCTCCAAGGACCTAGGTTTTGATCCCGTAATGGAGTGAAAATGGCGGCCGATGCCACGATGCTCGGTGCCAGTGCGTTCATGACAACGATTATAAACATGAGGCATCATTGCTCGGAAAAGGAAGGCGAGTACCTTACTGAGCCGAGGTCGAAAAACTGGGCCAGTACAGGACCAGCATCCAGACCTGGTGTAATAGGTTTATATAGGAATTGAGTATTAAGCCTGTTGCTTCCAAGGGTGATATAATGAAAATGCCCAGGCAAATTAAAACTTACTGCCCATTCTGCAAGGTTCACACTGACCACGAGGTAGAAAGGGTCAAGAAAAAGAAGGCTAGCGAACTCAAGTGGGGTCAGAGGAGATTCAGAAGGGCAACTTCTGGATATGGAGGTTTCCCACGGCCGAAGCCGGAAGGTAGGGAGAAGCCGACCAAGAGGATCCCATTGAGATACCGCTGCAAGAAATGCAAGAAGGCTCACCAGAAGCGCTGCTTCCGGGCCAAGAAATTCGAACTCACGGAGTGATCCATATGGTACACACGACAAACTTCGTAAAAGTAAAGTGCGCTGATTGCGGCAACGAGCAGGTGGCTTTCAAGAAGCCGGCCATGCCCGTAACGTGCCACGTCTGCGGCTCGACCTTGATCAAGCCCCGGGGAGGCCAGGGGGAGATGAAGGGACAGCTGCTAGAGGTGGTCGATTAATGCCCAAAGCCAGCGAGTTTCCTGAGGAAGGCGAACTCGTTGTTTGCACAGTCCAGAACGTAAAGAACTTTGGCGCATTCGTCACCTTGGACGAATATGGGAATAAGGAAGGTTTCATCCACGTAAGGGATGTCGCCACGGGCTGGGTAAAGTATATCAGGGATTATGTCAGGGAAGGTCAGAAGATCGTCTGCAAGGTCCTTGGCGTAGATTCATCAAAAGGTCACATCGACCTTTCCCTGAAATCAGTCAACGAACACCAGCGCCGCGAGAAGATCCAACAGTGGAAGAATGAAAACAAAGCCGAGAAGCTGATGGAGATCGTCGCCGAACGGCTGGGAACTACCGTTGAGGCTACGCTCGAGAGCTTCGGATATGATCTGGCCGACAAGTTCGGCACTCTATATTCTGCTTTCGAGGCCTGTGCTGCCAGCGCCACTGCGTTGGAAGAGGCAGAGGTAGAGGGCGATTGGACCACTATCTTCGCGGAAGTGGCAAAGGAGAACGTCACCCCACCATACGTGCAGATCTCTGGCTATTTGGAGCTCAGATGTCCCTCCGCGGATGGCGTGGACAAGATAAGGGAAGCGCTCCTAGCAGGCATGGCTGCAGGGGAAGACCGGATCAAGATCCAGTACATCGGTGCCCCGAAATACCGTATCGTGCTCACAGCTCCGGATTATAAATCCGCCGAAGAAGAGATGAAGGTGATCACCGCCAATGTGATCGCCATAGTCAAGGAATCAGGCGGAGAGGGCACCTTCCACCGCGAGGTCAAGTGAAGTCCTTCGGTGAGAGGCAACATTTTATTGATGGAGCGACCATTCAGCTTCAGCCATAGAGGACTTGTTATGAAGACGTCGCTGCGGAAATGCCCCAATTGTGAAGACTATACGCTGCGCGACGTTTGTCCGAAATGCGGTGTTGCAACGAGCGTGCCGATACCGCCCAGGTACTCGCCGGAGGACAAGTACGGCAAGTACAGAAGAATGTTGAACAAGCAATCGAGGGATTGAAATGGATAACATAAAGATGATCGTCACTCAGATGCCAGTCCTGGAGGAGCCTGTGCTCGTCGAAGGCCTGCCCGGCGTCGGCAATGTGGGCAAGCTGGCAGCCGAACATTTGGTGGAACAGCTAAAGGCCACCAAGTTCGCCGATATCTATTCCAAATACTTCCCGCCCCAGGTCCTGGTCGACGACGAAGGATTGGTCAGGCTGGTCAGCAACGAGCTTTTCTACTCAAAAGGCGAGGGGGCCAGACCCGACCTCATCATTCTGGTGGGTGACTACCAGGGATTGTCACCGGAGGGACAGTATGAGCTATCCGACCACGTCCTGACCGTCATGAAAGGGATGGGTGTGAAGCGCGTGTACACGTTGGGCGGTTATGGCGTCGGCAAGATGCTAGAGAATCCC
>JBEKDM010000053.1:0-15146 GCA_050014375.1 Methanomassiliicoccales archaeon
CGAAACCATGTCACCAGGCTGGCAGATCGGACAGATGCCACCTGAAATGGATGGATACACGATTCAGGTTTTGCCCTCATGAAGGGATAAACATGTCATGATGGAGAATTCCATAGCTCGTTCAGTACGAATAGCACCGTATATCTTATATTCCCCGATTCCAGGTTTAGGTACTGACCTATCATAATGGTGATGTTTAATATCCATAAAATATATCACCATCCGGGGATGGATGATGGGAGCGAGAGGACCTAAGCCGAAGTTCGAGGGTGTGGCATGTCCGAACCGGACATGCCAGATGTATGGCAAATTGGGACAAGGCAATGTGGTGGGCAACGGCACCTACCATACCGGGAGCGGAAACGTGAGGAAGTTCCTCTGCCGCACGTGCGGCAAGACATTCTCGGAGCGTTCCAACACCGCCTTCTTCGACCTCCGCTCCGATGAGCGGGACATGATGCGAGCCTTGAAGATGGTCTTGAAAGGCCTGAGCCTTCGCGCCACGGCGGAGATCATGGAGGTGCATCTGGACACGGTCCGGGCCTGGCTCCGCCGGGCGGCGGAGCACAGCGAGGAAGTGAACGTGGTGCTGCTCAAGGAGATGAAGGTCACCAAGGTCGAATTGGACGAGCTCTGGACCTTCGTTCAAAAAAAACAGTTCCGAGAATGGGCCGCTACCAGGACGACGGAACCTGGATCTGGACCGCGGTAGATCCGGTCAGCAAGACGGTGCTGGCGCATGTCGTCGGAGCGAGGCGGCAGCGCCTCGCCGACACGATCGTGGCGAAGGTGAAGGCCCGGATATTGGGCACGCCGTTCTTCGTCAGCGACGGCCTGAAACTTTATCCCCGAGCGATACTGAAAATGTATGGCCAGTGGACGGAATATCCACTGACCGGGAAGCGGGGCAGGCCGCGGAAGCCAGGACTGGCTCCACCATCTGACCTGCGCTATGCGCAGGTGGTGAAACATCAACTTGGTGGCCACCTGGTGGAGGTGGAGCGCAAAGTGATTTTCGGAAAAGATATCGTCGCCAGCGAGTTCACCACCTCGTTCGTGGAGCGGTGCAACCTGACCATGAGGCAGGATAACAAACGACTAGCGCGGAAGACGCTGGCCTTCTCCAAAAAGGTGCGCGATCTGGATGAGCAGATGACGTTATACTTCGCTCACTTCAACCTCTGTCGATCACATATGTCGCTGAAGCGTGACGATGTTTCAGGCAGATCGGCCAGACGCACTCCGATGATGATGCTGGGTATGGCCGATCATGTCTGGAGCCTGCGAGAATTGCTTACTTTTCCTTATCACAATACATCACCATGTAATTAGGTCAGTACCCAGGTTTATGTTTTTAGGAAATATAAGGAATGAAAAGGTGGAAGAGTGCGTTGAGCCCTGATCAGGCCGAGGACTGCATCGGTTGCGGGGGGCATACGTCGCTAATGCATAGGGGGTGCACATTCGACTTATGTAGGGCTGGATTCGTGTAATAGCAATAAGATGCCTTTCATATCTATATTCAATAGAGGTCGACTTGGCGGAGGAATGAAGTCAAAATAATAGGTGTCGAGGGAATCGTTACTCGCGAAGGACCTTCAATATAGAAGGGGTTAATGCCAATTCCCCCTGATTGACTATTGTTAATGAAACACTGGCTAGCCTGAGTAGCGAGGGCCACCCCCCGCACTATTGAGCAGGGGGCTGGACAAAAATAGATCGTCCGCTCATTATCAATTATCACATTCTGATGGTAGTTTTCTATTATATGATACCCGTCTAAGCTTACCCTGGGCATCCTCTGAAAAACGCTGGTATATCATGAATCTTAAGAAGATCACCGTCTTGCTGGCAGCTCTCGTACTCTTCTTACCGATCGTCATGGTGGGGGTTGGATTGTTGGCCGGCACGGCATCCGCTGCGGTAAGCGGCAATTACCAGTACTCACCCATCAACGACGGTAAGGCGGTAGAGATCACCAGTTTCAACGGTACAGACGTGAGCGTGGTCATTCCCAGCGTCATCGCCGGCAAGCCTGTGACGTCAATCGGGGAGCGAGCGTTCTGCAATTGTACTGCCTTGACGACCGCAACCATCCCCAATAGCGTCGTAACAATCGGTGCGGGAGCGTTCCAAAACTGCTATTCCTTGACATCCCTGACGATACCGAACAGCGTTACGAGCATAGGGGAGGGCGCGTTCTATGATGTCGGCCTTCGCTCGGTCGTCATCCCAAACAGCATGACGGTCATTGAGGACAATCTATTCTTCAACTGCTATTCCCTGACATCGGTGACGATTCCCGTCAGCATCACCAGCATCGGCAACTATTCGTTCGGGAACTGCTACCAACTGAGCTACGTCGCTATTCCCAACAGCGTTACCAACATCGGTATTGGTGCATTCTGTGACTGCGGCCTGCATACGGTTGTCATCCCGGAGAGCATCAGCACGGTCGAGGATCGCTGCTTTCAAGGCTGTTACGCCCTTACCTCGGTGACCATGCCCGTCAGCGTCACCAGCATCGGCAACTATTCCTTCAACAATTGCTACGCCCTGTCTTCTGTCACAATCCCTAGCAACGTATCAAGCCTGGGCAACTATCTGTTTGCCAACTGTTACAACCTGATCTCAGCGACCGTGGCCGGAAGCGTCACGAGCATAGGGACCGGTGCGTTCTTAGATTGTTACGACCTGGCGTCGATTACATTTTGTGGCAATGCACCCTCAATGGGGAGCGGCTGGAAGGCCGGATGCAGCGGCAATATGACCGTCTTCCACTATCACGGAGCTACCGGGTTCATAGGCTCATCGTGGAGTGGATTGACGGTCCACCTCATGACATCGCCTAACGCCCCCGAGAACCTGACTGCGGTGCCAGGAGACGGCAGCGTGAGTTTATCCTGGAAGGTCCCGAGCGGCTTCGTAGGCATATCTAACGTGAACTACCTTATCTATCAGAACGGCAACTATATCGAGCGAGCGGTTAACAATTTCGTCAACATCAGTGGCCTGACGAATGGATTGTCATACAACTTCACCATCGTCGTCCCTAACACGAAGGGGAACCTGCAGAACTCGACCTCCGTCGTTGTCAAGCTGCCCAAAGTGGGAGTGGCGGTCGATGGCACTGCATGCGACATCAACAGAAACGTGATCGCGAACGCAACAGTCACTCTCGGCAACTACGCGGCCGTCATGACGAGCGAATATGGGCTCTTCCTAGTCTCAGGGGTCGAGGCGGGCAACTATAGTCTCACCATCACCAAGGAAGGTTACTCAACCGCCACGCAGAATGTTACAGTCAATTCCGGTCAGAACGCCGATCTCAATTCTATCGTATTGCAGGCCATCGACCCTTCTACCAGCAGTGGATCGGGTTCGGGGGACATGACCCTGATAATCGTGGCCGTGGCTATAGCGGCCGGCGTTGCGGTGTACTTCTTGTTCTTCCGCAAGCCAAAGGCGGGTGGCCGCCGTAAGAAGTAGGTCTGACCTTTGATATATGTCATTTTTGTCGTTCTCGTTATCTGGAGTTGCAAGCGGACCAATCACTCACACCTCAAACGGACAGGGATCATATGGGTTCGCCTTTGACAAGAATGGATACCTAGTAGTGAGCGAGGCGGGGATAGGAACTTTTCCTCATACAAGGTTTATGATAACGGTGGTCTCATGCTCATCAGCGGCTCTGTGCCCGACCATGGTCTGTCTCCCTGTTGGGTCGCTATCGGGGAAAATGGATTGGTCTTTACCAGCAACGCCCATGGCGGTACGATCTCTGATTACAAAACCATGAACAACGGGAAGATGGTTCTAGTAACCTCTGTGGATGCCACCGTCAACATACCAGCACTTGACCTGGCGCTGAGCATTGATGGTCGCTATCTGTGAAATCTGCCGTAATGATCGCGACACACTTCCGTCGAAAGGGAAACCGTACCTAATGGAGTCTCTATGGCTTCCCCTAGTTCCTGGCCGCCTTGATCCAAAGTGCCAAACCGCTCCGCGTATGGGGCACTTGGGGGTATTTTGGGCAAGCGGTTGCCACGAGAGAAATGAGGGGTAGCGGGACACGGTCGAAGAAAGACACTCATTAACCTATTCTACAAAATGATGGGTCAGATTCATCATGTCACAGTACGGAACCACCTAAGTATTTTGTCGCTCTCGAATCTGGTATTCTTAGTCCGTTCAAACATGACAACCATTGGATCTTCCATTATTCTTTACTTCCGATAACGACATTTCTGAAGGCCCTGCGACATCTGATCGAATTGTTCCTTTGTTATCTCGCCGCGGGCATATCTTTTCTCAAGGATCCTCATCGGCCCATTCTGACCCTGATGCTGTTGCATCCAATACCTGCGTCTGGAACGCCTGAATGAAATGCGTACCGTAAACAGCACCAAGAAGATAACGATTATAATAACCCACCACCAGCCTCCGAAACTGCCTTTTCCGCCAAATAAAAAGATCAATGCGAGCGCTGCGATCAAGCCGATCGGCAACATCAATAAGATTCCAATCGCACGCCTCCAAGGTCTGGTGCGATATGGTCGACGGTTGCTAGGATCATCAACAGTCATTTCTCATCGTCTCCGAATGTTTTGTCCGCATCAATGGGCGATTGTCTTTAGCTGCTCGATGTTGCCCTCGATACGCTCGATCCTCTTCCGCTCTTCCTTTTCCAGGGTTTCGACAATCTTCTCGAACAGCAAAGAAAGCTTATACACGTGGACCGGGCGACCCTTGCCTTCCTTCTTTAAATCCCGTTTTATTATCCATTTTCTCCGCCTTAGCTCCTGTACGGCGATGGAAACCTCGGGTTGCCTCAGTCCAGTTGATGCTTCAACCTCAATTGAAGTCGTCTCTTCCTTCTTTCGCAGGAAGGCCAGCGTCTTAGCTACGTTCTTTGGCATTCCCGTTCCCATAAGAAGCTCGACCGATGCCTCGTCTTTCTTACTGAAACCTCTATCTGCCATTCACTACACACCATCCAGTCATTATCCATTAACCTATGGCTCAGGGTAATATATCTAATGCTATAAAAATATAGGAATGGATAAAATCATCAAATCATGCCTTGGCTATGGTCAAAGAAAGACCAAAACAAAAAAGATATGCATTCCAAGAGGAAGAAACAAAGGTGGGTCTGGAAGACGGTAAACCCAAGATTCTGAGAAGGCGTTCTCATAAGAGAGATGAGACGACAGAAATAACTAAGGTTGAACAGAAAATAGATGTCGACAGCAGAGTTTTTGAGAGCAGCCCCTTTTGGTGCATTTAATATATAATCTTCGAGAGCTCAAAGAATCTTTATGAGTAAGCCCGCCCCCTAGCTGAATACAATTGAAAAGATTGCGAATATATACCTCCAATGCGAATCACGTAGCCCAATCGGCAAAGACCATCGGGCACGAATCAGATTTAAGAGAATGACGGAAGCCGCACCCACCTTAAGGCCAGGATACAATTTGTAGGAAGTCGACTATCGCCCCCAACTACATAGTGTCTTGTGCCTTGATATTCTTTCAAGGCTGAGACATCATCCTAGTCCAATGCTGTTGATTACACCACCTGAATTCCCATCAACGACCAGAATGATTTTCTTTCCTTCATGATCGTAACGGGCGAACCAGATTGGAGCATGAAGCAGTTCGGTTTCCGAAACGTCAACTTGGGTATGCAATTGCTGGATCATGTGATACTGGGCATGGGCCATCGAATAGGCAGGAGCGTGAAATCGTATTAAGAATGGAACCGACAAAGTAAATTCATATCAATAAAAACGATGCAAACTCGGTCCAGACCTCGTAAGCAGTTTCCTACTCTTCTTCTTCATCTTCCAGGAACTCCGCGTCCTTATTGGTCAGCAATCTCCCATTACGCATCTGGATCACCTTCCCGATGTCATTCGCCACCTTGTCATCATGAGTTACGATGATGACCGTCATGCCTTGTTCCCGCCTAAGACGATTGAACAGCTTCACGATCTCTCTCTTGGATTTCGAGTCCAGGTTCCCGGTCGGCTCGTCGGCGAGAAGTATCGAGGGTCCATTGGCCAATGCCCTGGCTATGGCTACCCTCTGCTGTTCGCCTGCGCTCAACTTGGCGGGTCGGTGGCCCACACGTTCTGACAGACCGACGATCCCGAGCAGTTCCAACGCCCGTTCCTTTCTCTGGGTGCGGGTCAAATCACCCAACTCCATTGGCAGCTCAACGTTCTCCTGAGCCGTAAGGTATGGCATCAGGTTGAAGCTCTGGAACACGAAACCGATTTTCTTCTGCCGAATCTCGTGCAACTTGTTCTCGTGAATCTGGGTGAGGTCCACCCCGTCGATCGTGATGGTCCCCGAGGTGGGTGAGTCGAGCAAGCCTATCATGGTCAGCAGTGTCGTCTTTCCCGAACCAGATGGCCCTTTGATGGCGATAGACTCGCCGCGCTTGACCTCGAAGGTCGCGTCCCTCAACGCCATCACCTTATGTGATTTCAGATCGTACTCCTTGGAGAGCCCGACCGCTTTGATCATCAGTTCCGATGATGCTTCACTCATTGCGAAGCGCCTCCGCTGGCTTTACTCGAGATGCCTTCCAGGCCGGGTAGATGCTCCCCAACGCCCCCATTGCCATGACGGCGACGAACGCTATTAGCACCATCCCCAACTGAGGGCTGGCAGTCACCGTTGCCGCCGCTGTTTGGATGGCAAAGGCACCTCCACGGGCGGCGGTAGAAGAAGCGGTCGGAAGCATGATCTTGGAGATCATAGGATATGCTACGACCCCTACTATGACCCCGATAATGCATCCTATGAAGGTTACCGACACCCCCTCCAGGAGAAACTGGCTGACTACGTTCTTGTTGCTGAACCCGAGCGTCTTCATTACACCGATCTCCTTGGTCCGTTCCCTGACGGAGAACACCATGATCAGCAGTATGATAGCGCTCGTTGCGACCAATGCCAATATCGTCTCCTGATCGGCGGAGGCTTGGGTCTGTGCTAGTGTGGCGTTCGTGGTCGACAATGAATTGCTCATCGCCGTTTGCGAAGAGCTCAGCGCTGCGATGCGTTCCGTCGAGGTGGTCACCTGGGCACTAGAGAACATAGCCTGCATCTCCGTCGACACATTATCCGCCGACGAAGTGCTATTGGTATAGACATAAAGGTTGGTATCCTTGCCCTCCATCGAGTACATCTCCTCGGCTTGGGCCAGGTCTAGATAGATGATGCGATTCGACATCGCAGAGCCGGTGCTCGAGCTGATCCCAACGATTGTCAGAGTGACGCCTTCGATGGTCTTGGTATCGCCCACTCCAATATTCCAGCTGGTGGCTAGCGCTTGGCTTATCACGGCAGACCCGGCTTCATTGGGATTCAGGCCCCTCCCGCTGATAATGGTCGGGGTGATGCCGTCAATGGTGGCATTGGTTGGAATGCCCCAAACTGTATAGACGCTGTCTAAGTTGATCTGGCTCCTCGTGAAACTGCCACTGCCGCGAGTGAAACTCCCCGGCTGGAAACTGGTCATGTTCGGCATTCCTTCCGTTTTTTGGACATATTCGACGATGTTCACCACACCTTCTAGCGAGCTGATGTTCGATACATCAGTGGTTGAGAATGTTGAAATGGAGGATGCCGCGTAATTTGTGTAACTTTGCCTTGTGAAATTATTGTTTCCAGGAGTTCGCCCAGCCGAGCCATATGATGCCTCCACAACGAGAGACATGTTCTGGATTTCATTGTTCATCGAACTTATCGAAGCCTGGATATTGTCCCTGGCAGTCACTGCCGCGGCCTGATTCGCGTTAAGGCCCGCCGGAATGGCGATCATGATGGCCATCGCGATTGCTATAGCGATAAGAGCTACTCCAGTCCTCCATTTTCTCCTCCATATGCTCTTGAACGCACGATTGATCAAGCCCATCAGATAACCATCCTGTTGAACCCTTTATCTAGGCCGATGGAATTTCCCACTTCGGTAGGTATGCCAATGTTTTGTCTCACCGTCATCGTTGAAGCTTTGAGCGTTGGTATGACGGATCCAATGGCCAACATTGTCCATATTGTTTCCACCGAAGCTGATACAATATCAAACTTGCATCTGATGATAAGTATTCCCTCGGCTATTGACCCGAATCCCGATATTTGAACCAACAGACTTATTTTGCACTAGTTTTGTAATAAGAGACTCCTGAACTTGACCGTTTGAGCTGGCTGTTCTTCTAGTTGCTATAAACAAATTGAACAATGTAACGGGTTCTTTGACCTCGTTATTCCGGCAATTCCTTGTGTGATAAGCCTTGGCCACGTCTTTGTTAGATATCTGTTTTATTTAACTAAAGGGTGTGTAATGAGACCAGTTGTTATCTTCCGTCTACTCGTTGGGTTATCTCCAATAATTAGTCGGCTATGGGGCAAATAGCTCAAAGTACGAGAGGCTAGATAACTGCTGACCAATACCAGCAAATAAAATAGTGGGAATAGAGTCCAGTCAGCTTTATTCGTACCGATTTTTAATACTTCAATTGAAAGTAGATTCACAAAAAGCATGAAGACCAGATACATCCCAAACGAGAAATCGCCCAACTTCTTGATCGTTGCACCGAACAAACCATTCTTCAGCAGGGCCTTCCCCGATACATCGAAAAGAAAGAAGAATCCCAGAACGCACACGATCGTCCCGATGGCATTGCCAAATAAACCGACAAGAATATATGGGAATCCAGATAGACCATTTCCAATGCCCAGTAAAGACCAGACCACGCTGAAGAGCAGAGACGCAGTGAACATGGTCCAGATCCAAAATGAAGGAATTCTATGCATTTTCTCAACAAAGGCATGATAATTCATGCCCAGGTAAACCCCGATAACGAAATAGAAAATACCGGCTAACAGGATCCTGTGATATAGACTTGCAAGGGAAGGGTTCGCCAGGAATACACCGGAAAGATAGCTCCACCCGAATGAGTAGAATACCGAGATGATGAAAAGAACAAAGAGAATTGACCATTCTAATTTCTTACTTCCGAGTTTTGATATGCCACTGGAAATCAATGGGAATAGCAAATAAAGTTGCATCAAGACGACCAAGAACCAGAAAGTGGATGATACGGTGCCGGTTAACAACCACAACGGAATCTTGATAAGGTCAATTGTCTCCAGGCCAAATATTGCGTAAAACAGAATAAAAACTAATGATATCGTGAGATAGGGGGGAAATATACTAATGGCTCTCTTCTTAACAAAGCTATGAAAATTCACACGAGGCTTGTACCTTAATGACAACACTAGGCCGGACACAATAAAAAAGATAGGCACACCTAATGTTACCAGAGATCCCAAGAAAGTAGATATTATCAAACCGACGAAGCCTGCGGAGAAAAAAGAGAAGAAGAAAATGGTGTGTACGCCTATGATCGCCATTATGGCAAACCCTCTTAGAATGTCGATTTCATAAATCCTATCAGTTTTAGGATCCATCATTGAATAATAATGGCATAACTATAAACGAGTGATATTATAATTACCAAAATCGATAACATCTGGTGGTTATCACTGGCTAATTTCTTATTATATCAAATTGAAGAATTTCATAGCGAGTTGCTTGGGCCTGAAGGCTTTTAGCGATATACATCCGATCGAGAATCAAGTAGATCATGATGAGCAGGCTTTAGGAATCGTATCCGCAGTCAAGTGGATGATCGAAAACCCCCGAAAAGGCCTATGCACTCCGGAGAATCTGCCGCATGATTTTGTCCTCAAGATTTTTAGATGAAACAATAGAGATACCACATGAGACCATGAAATCAGTACCCAAATAACCTTCATTCTACACCGATCACAGAATGGCTGCCAAATTGAGTGGCGTACCCCCTATCACAACATCGTATCTGGCTGATCCATCAAGCAAGAAGGTGAGTTTTCGGTGCTTCTTTCCCCTTTCTCGTGGCCAAATTTCTAAGGTTTTGCGATATAGTGCGAGCGGTTAGCAGGAAACTTCGTCTCCATCAGAACCTCGGCACACCCTTCTCCAGCGCTGCCCGTTTCGCATCATTATTAACATGCAAGTAGATTGCTGAGGTCATAAGGTTCGAATGACCAGTATGTTCATTATTATTTCAATAGCTCAACGATTCCTACCGCATGTCTCCCAGTAATGTCTTTTTCGATCTCCGCATTTTTCGTGTTGGCATCATTGAGCAGCAGCGACCCGTCTGGGAGATCTACTACGATAAGATTCCTGAGTCGTACCTTTACTTCATCGTGGTTGTCATAGATCCCTTCTGCCCGCCTAATGAGCTTATCGTTCCTGCTAATTTGTTTACGGTTCCTACTAACTTTATAAACCATTTTGCCAGCCTTATGATTATGGTGGAATTTTGTGGGTTTTGTAATGTTTTACGGAGAGTTTAGAGAATTCAATCTTAGGGAGGTACCTGTAATAGATCATTTATCAATATCACCAAGATACTAGCTATCACAACCAATAATAGAATCACCACGGTAAGAAGAATGTCATCGACGAATTTCTTTTTCATCTGATCTTATAAATTATAGACCCTTGTGTTGATGACTCTTTCGTTCGACTTGGGAGCGTTCTTATCTTCTCTCCTACGATTGGACGAACTTGATATACTCAAGTGTATCATCTTTCTGAAAATCAGCGATTAGTTCTCTTATCGTGGTCGAATCCCCGCCCACAAGGAATACGTCCAAACATTTTCCGTTCTTCAAATGTGAATGAACTTGGGTTATGATGTTCTTTTGAAATTTATGACGTGCTTCGTCCACGCCGTGACCATTCTCGGCCTTGTGGACAGCGATAATAATACCATCCAGATCGCCTTTCAGGGTTTCCCGTTCCCTGAGTTCCGTCTCTGCTGACCTGAGACACACCCTGATCGCCTCGCTTCTTCCCGCGAGGCCGAGCAGCTTCTGGAATTTATCGAGATCTTCGATGTTTTTTTCAGTCAAGGAAACGCTGACTACTGTCATATTACCCATTTATTAGTAATCGTTAATAGCGTATATATATGTAGCCTCATTAAAGTTAATAGTAAATGCTATATCTAGTATTAACATTCCACATCTAGGTCAAGTTCATGGCTCTCGAAAGAAAGACAAAGATCGCGATAGTTGCTTTGGCATTGGTGGCCGTCCTGATAGTGGCTGGAATGGCCGTGGTATTATTACCGACGAGCGGAAAGAATGACTCTTCAGGGAAGATCGAGGTGGTCGCTGCTGAAAATTTTTGGGGCAGCCTGATCACCCAACTGGGAGGAAAGCATGTTGATGTGCTGAGCGTCGTCTCCGACCCCGACGCTGACCCTCACGAATACGAAAGCAATATCTCGACCGCTAAGGCCGTCGCCACCGCTGATTACATAATCATCAACGGGGCAGGATACGACTCTTGGGCCGAAAATCTGCTAGGTTCAGGTGTAAAAGCTAATTGCACCATTTTGAATGTTGCGGACCTCGTAGGAAAGAAAGAGGGGGATAACCCTCATCTCTGGTACGACCCGGATTACGTTAATCAAGTAGTGAAGCAGATGGAAAAGGACATAATCGCCATCGATCCTGCAGACACTCAATATTATGAACAGCAGTATGTGAATTTGACAGTTTCGCTTCTTCAGTATCAGGATCTCTGTGCTCAGATAAAGGAGAATTACGGAGGCATTCAGATAGCCGCTACCGAGAGCATCGCCGAATATCTGGCGAACGCCACCGGCCTGGACCTGATATCTCCTCCTGCTTTCATGGAGGCTGTCGCCGAGGGCAACGATCCGCCCGCAGCAAGCATTGTGACGTTCCAAGATCAACTTCAGAGCGGAAATGTGAAGGTGCTGGTGTTCAACGAACAGACCCAATCGGCAATAACCGAGACGATGAAATCTCTGGCCACCGCGAAGAACGTCCCGATCGTCGGCATCACTGAAACCATGCCGACCAATGGAACTTTCCAGAATTGGATGTATTCCGAGCTTATCGCTCTTGAAGGGGCCCTCAACGCATAGGATTTTGGAGATCGATAGTATGAATACAACCCAACCCGCTATGATCGAAGCTAAAGACCTGGCAGTCGGATTTCGTGAAAATATCGTTTGGCAAGATGCAAACTTTTCAATCGATCGCGGGGAGTTCGTGGCGATCATCGGCCCCAATGGGGCGGGAAAGACGACCCTGATCAAGTTGCTTCTCGGGTTGCAACAGCCAATTCGAGGGACCATCAAGGTATTCGATGCCCCGCCCCATCGCGGAAACGCAAGGATCGGTTATGTGCCACAGAGGCATGCGATCGACAGTGAAATGACGATAGAGGCCCTAGAAATGGTGCGACTGGGATTTTCCGGAAAACGATGGGGAATGAGCTTTCGATCTCGGGACGATCGAGAAGCCGCATTGGATGCATTAAAAGCGGTCGGAGCGGAAGGACTAGCCCACCGCTCCCTTGGGGTGATGTCCGGCGGCGAATTGCAGAGGGTGTTTCTGGCAGAGGCTCTGGTCAGCGAACCAGACCTGCTGTTGCTGGATGAACCGTTATCGAATTTGGATATACGACGAGAGCAAGAACTTGTGCACCTTATCGATGGCGTTGTCAGAACGCGCAATGTGACAGCGTTGTTGATAGCACATAATATCAATCCACTTCTGCCAGTTCTTGATAAAGTGATCTATATTGCGAACGGAATGGTGAGGATAGGAAGGCCTGAAGACGTCCTAACATCGGAATCCCTGACGGAGTTGTATGGGACTCCGATCGAGGTCCTTCACGACTCGAAGGGTAATATTGCGGTCATTGGCATAGAAGAGGACCCGCATCACTGTGAGTGTAGATGCTAATGTCTTTCAGCATCAATCTTCTGGCTGACCTTCAGGACATGTGGCAATATCCGTTCATGCAGCATGCCTTCGTAGCGGGAACGATCGTTGCAATAATAGCAGGTATTGTCGGTTACTTCGTTGTGTTGCGCCGTTCATCGTTCGCGGCGCACGCCCTTTCCCACGTCGGTTTCTCTGGGGCCGCGGCCGCCG
The DNA here is from genome assembly GCA_050014375.1 of Methanomassiliicoccales archaeon. Lineage (GTDB taxonomy): Archaea > Thermoplasmatota > Thermoplasmata > Methanomassiliicoccales > UBA472 > DASXVU01. Next base: position 13,041 of record JBEKDM010000053.1, read on the forward strand.
TGCTCATCGGGATCGATCCGGTCATAGGTCTATTGCTGTTCACGAGCGGCGGTGGCATTACCATGGCCTTGCTTGGTCGCCGTGCCACCTCTAGAGACGTCCAGATAGGTACGGTTCTCGCTTTCATGCTGGGCCTGGGCGTTCTGTTCATCAGCCTCTATAAGGGCTATGCCTCCGAGGCGTACTCCATACTCTTCGGCCAGATCCTTGGAATAAGCAACGACGATGTGATTGTGACGTTTGGGGCGGGCTTGGTGATCCTTGCCCTGATCGCTCTGGTATACCGACCGCTCTTGTTCGCGTCGCTGGATGAGGACGTGGCAGAGGCGAAGGGGCTGCCTATGCTTTCACTTGGTATCATTTTTATGTTGCTGGTAGCAGTGGCAGTGTCGATCTCCGTGCAGGTGGTGGGTGTACTTCTTATATTCTCATTGATGGTCACGCCAGCTGCAATCGCTCATAGGTTGTCGAAGCGTCCACGGAAGGGTATAATCATCTCAGTAACGGTCGCTCTTATAGCGACTTGGTTGGGTCTGTTCATCGCATACTATGAACCGTATCCAGTAAGCTTCTTCATAACTACGATCGTTTTCGTAATGTATTTGTCGACGTTGGTCCTACAAAGGGTCAGAGAACGCTCAATAAATTCTGCCGATATGGCTGAAAAAAGAAAGGTGCCAGAGAGGGAGTAGGATCTTCAACAAATCATGCCTAGAGACAAGCGACCCATTCCTGGACCTCTCCGTCCATTGGTATTAGATTAGAATATGACAATGTTCTTGTGCACGAGGATGATTCGATTGTCTGACTCAGCATGAAAATGAATAGGATGGACCCTCCGAAGAAGTACAAGATCACGCTTGTCGCTATTCTCTCAATATGGCTCGCCTCTTCATTGATCGCTCCCTTCACTGTTCCGGCACACAGCGTTGATGACCTCTCAGGAAAGGCATCGCAGATCAATAACACCAAGACTTGGAGCAGGATGAACCCATTTGCGGCGACCGCTTATTTCCTGGGAGACATTTTCTGCGCAGAGATTTCTGATCACTCATTTTATTTAAATGGCAATCAAATGCCTTTCTGCGCTCGATGCACGGCTATTAATGTCGGTGCGTTAATCGGAATACTGATCGCCCTGTTTTTTAGCCCAAAATTCAACCTGATGCTGTTAATCTTAGGGCTACTTCCAATGGTCACCGATGGAGGCATGGAGCTTGTTTCGTCCTATCAATCCACTAACCTTTTGAGAGTCATTACAGGGTTATTAGCAGGAATGGTCGTTTCACTATACCTAGCTCATTTCGCGGAGGAAATCATGAAACCTGGGGATATAAAAGAGATGCATGTTTGAAGTGGTCGGTCTCCTGTGTTTTATGGCATGTAGGGAGGACGCCTCGACACATTCCCTCACTTTGAACAATATTATTTTGAAATCGGAACGTGCAAAGCTTCATCGTCCCTCAGTTACAATGGTTCCGCAGGTGGATCGTCGGCGTACTGTTCGGCCTGCTTCTTTCCGACGACAGGATCTCTAAAGGTCCTCTTGGCTTCGATAATCGCTAGCAGAGCACTGTAGCCATCGAGGAGAAGATAATCGACGTATTTGCTTTCTGGATCGTTGGTGAGAGTCTGGCTTACTGTTTTGTACTTATGAGAGAGAAATTCTGATTGCTTTGTGTCCACTTCTGGAATGATCTGGGATCGGCCAGAAACATTCCAACCTTGCTCTCGAAGAAGAACGCCGATCTTCAGTTTCCTGGTTTGTGCTTCAGAAGGATACTGAGAATCGACCATCTAATCCCCAACGAGCGATTGCATGGGGTTTTGGGTATATATGGACTAACGAACCGTTCTAATAGATCCTAGATTTCCAAGCAATCTACATTTGACCAATGACCTGGAGAATGCCGTTGATGATGAATTGAACCGCAATCGCAAGGACTACTATCGCCATGAGCGCTGTTACGACCCGTAGCCCATCGTCTTTTAGCCGATTAAAGAGTATTGAGGAATATCTCAATGCTATGTAAGAAACCAGGACGGCTATTACGACTGCGATGAAGACGAAAATTGATTCGATTATACCCGACTCCTGTGAGGTCA
>JBEKDM010000054.1:0-15095 GCA_050014375.1 Methanomassiliicoccales archaeon
ATCTTGTTCCCCATGTACTCATCCCGGAAGTCCAGGTGAGCATCGATCGAGATCACACCAATATCGTCGAACGCCTCGATCACCGGGATAGAGATCGAATGCTCCCCTCCAATGAAGATGGGGAACTTGCCAGCGGAAATGATGCTCCTGGCCTCCGCCTTCGTCGCTCTCGCCATCTCCTCCACGGTGCCGCACTGTTCTATGTTGCCAGCGTCATGGATAGGGATATCCACGAGGTTCATGTCGTGCTCGAAAAGATAGCTCTCGAAATTGTAGGAAGCTTCCCTGACGGCGTTCGGGCCGGCCCTGGTGCCGGAGCGGAACGAGGTGGTCCGGTCGAAGGGCACGCCAACGATGACGAAGTGTGCCTTTTCGAATGAGGCCCTTGCCTCGTTGAAAGAAACACCGGGGAGGACCATCTTGGGTTACCTTCTGAATCCGATCAGACCTTGGTGATCTTCCTGCGGTCCATGGCGACGAGGTACATGATCTCCTCACCGTTGGTGAACTGGCCCGCAAACTCCTCCGGTACAGGGAGCTGGAAGGTCTCATAGGTCTCAAGGTCCATCAGCTGGACCTCATCGCCCATGACGGTCAAGACCTGGGCTTTCCGCTTGTCGATCATTGGGACCTGGACCTTGTGCTTTACCGGGTGAACGATCTGGCGCTTCTTGTTGTCGAATATTCCGATGGCGTCGATGTTCGCCTTTGCTTCTCCATGCTTCCCTGGCTTGGATGTTGAAATATTAACGATCTTGCAAGGCTCATTGTCGATGAGCATGTAACGTCCTTCCTTTAGTTCACGGACTTCCTGTTGCGTCCACGACATATCAATCAGGCAGGGAATTGAGCGAGTGCTTAAATAACTTACCTTCTGCCTTTTCGGTCGTTGTTCCATCTGGGTCTAGGCAGGGGTGCGCGCTTGGGCGGATTGGGGTACTTCTTCTGGACCTCTTCGACGCGCAGTTCCATGTGCTTCTTCAGCTGGTCACCGATGAACTCTCCCTTATAGAAGTCGACCTTGCAGGCGATGGATATCTTGCCTCCAAGGGATCGGGAGACCTTCCCCCGCTGCCAATACGGCGCCCGATTGACCCAAGGATGCTGGAAGATGATGCCATGCTTAGGCGGTCTCTTACCCGAACGGAGGTGCATGAACATGGCCTTCTCCGCTCCCAGGAGCTGGACCGTGCTTGCCGGCAGCTTGGTGAGGCGGCCCAACCCACCCGAAAGCGAGATCAATCTGGCCGCCAGGTTTGCGGATAGTAGGGCGGTCATATTCGGGGCGACCTTCTGCATCCCGTCGGAGATGTACTTGTCCAGCTGCGCCTTGCGCTGGTACAGCTCATAGAGCGTTCCGGCCACCGAGCGGATGATGCCAATGTCTTCCTCGGCCATCTCCGAACCGACCGATTCTAGCTCCACCTGAAGCACTTCCAGAACCTTGTCCCGGTCCCCGTACTTGGAGATGAGTTCCACGTATCGTTCGTCCAACGCGTAGTCTGATAGCTCCGGGAAGTGAAGGCCGTACCACTCGTGCATGCGCTCGTTCATCAGGTTGATGGTCACGATGATGTCGTCCTGGGCGCGGATCGCTTGCGCGATGCACTTGTCCTCGCTCAACGGTTCCCGGGTACGGACCTTACCCAGCTCGACCATCACTTTTTGCATGAAACCCGGCTCTATCCCGTAGGCGTCCGGACGTATGAACGAGGAATCGAAAACTGTCGGCTTGCCGAGCTTCTTCAGTCTGACGTCGGCCACCTTCATGCGCCTGACGGCGAGACCGCGCTCCTCCGGGAGTATCTCTCCCTTCTGGATCGCGGCGAGCTTCTTGGCCACCGATTTCGGGTCTTTGTCGAACAGCTGGAACTTCCGAACTGATTCATCCTCGCACAGGAAGACGCCGAACCATTTGGTGACGAGTATCATCGTGTTGTGAATGGAATAGGCTATTAATCTCTTTGCCGCGGCATCATTTCTTCAGTATGCGGTCGACCTCATCGTCGGGGAGCGGTTCGGCCTTGCCCAAGGCTTGCAGGTTGAACTGCAGCTGGGCCATGAACTCGAGCGTTTCCATCCGGTGGAACGCCTCGGTCATGTTCCGGCCGACGGTTATGGCCCCATGTTTTTCGAGCAAGAAAGCGTCGGAGGTCTTCAGCGCTTCAGAGAGGACATGGGCCAAATCGTCGGTCCCAGGCGTGGCATATGGCACCAGCGGGACGTCGCGGCCCAGGACCATCAACCCTTCCGGCGTCAGGGCGGGCTGGATCTTGAGGCCATTGACCGCCAGAGCGGTGCAGTAGACCGGATGGGTGTGGATGACCGCTCTCACTTCCGGCCTGGCACGGTAGAAGGCCAGGTGGAACGGGGTCTCGATGGACGGGCGACCTCCGTGGAGAACTTCGCCATCCTTGATGCTCACCGTCACCATCTGGTCCTCGCTGAGCATTCCCTTGCATGTTCCCGATGGGGTGATCAATATCGTGTCCTTCCCGGCCATGGCACTGATATTACCGGCGGTGCCGACGGTCAGACCTTTCTGGTACAGCATTTTCCCGAAATCCACGATCTCCTTCCTCGTGTGCTCACTGGTCATTGCAGCATCCTCCTGACCTTTCCGACCTCATTGGGCTTGATGATACCGATCTCGGTGATTATGCCGGTAACGTATTTGTTCGGAGTCATGTCGAACGATGGATTCAGAGCCCTGCATCCTTCCGGAGCGATCCGATGACCGTCGATCATCGTGACCTCGTCTTCCGACCGGTCCTCTATCGGTATCCGCAGTCCGTTCTCGATGGAGAAATCGAAAGTGGATATGGGCGCCGCAGTGTAGAATGGGATCCCGAGCTCTTTTGCTAGTACCGCTTTTTCATAGGTACCGATCTTGTTGGCGAAATCTCCGTTGGCGGCGATCCGGTCCGCTCCAACGATGATGATATCGACGCCTATCCTCATGAAATGCCCCGACGCGCCATCCGGGATGATCGCGTGAGGAATGCCCTCGTTGAGCAATTCGAATGCCGTCAGCTTCATCCCCTGAAGTCTTGGCCTGGTCTCTGAGACATAGACGAACATCTTTTTGCCTTTGTTCCAGGCCACCCTCATCGGTGCTAATGCGGTTCCGAAATCGACGGTGGCCAGCGCCCCGGCATTGCAATGTGTCATGACGTTTGCTCCGTCTTTGATGAGCGGCTCGCCGTATTCGCCGATCTTCCGGCACTTCTCCACAATGGAGTTGGCATAGGAGACGGCGGCCTTCTCCGGGTTCTTGCCTGCATGGATCGCCTCCAGCATGAAATCCACCGCGAAGAACAGATCGTGGGCGGTAGGCCTAGTCGCCTTCAGCATCTTTGCGGCATCGTCAATCTTCGTCCCGTCCTTCGTTGCCAGCAGCATGCCGTACGCTGCAGCCACTCCGATCGCCGGTGCCCCGCGGACGGTCATGTCCTTAATGGAGGCCGCCACATCGCTGCATTTCGTGAACTCGACCAGTTTGAATGTGTTCGGTAACAGGCGCTGGTCTATCATGATGACCTTCCCTTCATCATACCAGAGTGCCCGAATTTCCTGCGCCCGGCCTCCGACGGAGATTTTCATGGTCTTCCATTCCAGTCAGAGGATAGGAGTTTAAAAAATATAGTGGTCCGACCCCCGCTCGGAATCAAGGAAACCTATCGAACCGCGATTCAGCGATAGTTCGCAATCTCAATAACATTTAATAGTGCCCCATTACAATTTGATAGTCCGGGTTGAACAGATGCCAAAGAAGGGTACGGACTTCGATGTTTATTCTACCAGCAGCGGCCTGAGGCAGATATCGAACCCCGTCAGACAGAAGATTCTCAGCGAATTGCAGCGAAGGGACCTGAGCCTGAGCGAGATCGCGGTATTGACCGGGAAGGCACAGTCCACCCTGTCGGTGCACCTGGAGAAGATGGTCCAGGAAGGCCTGATCGGATTCCGGGACGATCCGCTGGACAACCGCAGGAAGATATTCTACATCATCTCCAAACCGATCGGCTCCTCGGTCGTTCCCCGCGAGGAATTGAAGAAGGCCATCGGCAATACAATATCCCGTTCGACGGGTTCGCCCAGCGGTTTCTTGAAAGGGATCATCCGCTCCATCATCATCGGTATGGAGTCCATCGGTTTCAACATGGACCCGGTCCTGAAGGACATCGGCAAGCAGATAGGCACTGAGCTGGCAAAGGAGTTCAAGGCAACCAAGGTGGAGGACCTCATAACCGAGGTGAAGCAGTTCTACGGAACCCACGAGATGGGCGAAATGGTCGTGTATTCGCTCCATCCAGTGACACTGATCATACGAGACGAATATGACTGCTCCAAGAACCCCGATGTAGGAAAGACGCTGTGCCTTCTCAACGAGGGCATATTGGAAGCGATATTCGAGGCCAAACTGGGCATGCCCCTACGCGTTGTTGAGAAGGACACCTTCGGCAGCGGCTTCAATATGTGCAAGTACGTCATTGAGCCGTCGTTGTGATGGCCGGGACCGGAGGTACGGGCGCCGGTTCCTGCTGGGTTATGCAATGGATGCCACCGTAGCCATACACCAGGTTGACCGCGTTTATCGGCACGATCGCCCGTTTGGGGAAGCATGACTTGAGGATGGCTATGGCCTCCTTGTCTTTGGTATCATTGAACACCGGCAGCAGAATCGCATTGTTGCCGATGTAGAAATTGGCGTAGCTTGCCGGTAGCCATCTCTTCTCCTCTTCCAGCCACAGCGGCTTCGGCAGGGGGAGCTTTTCCACCTTCAGTTTGCGCCCGGCCTGGTCCCTGGCCGACTTCAATATATCTAGGTTCTTGCGCAGCACCTCCTCGTTCATTCCTTTCTTGGTGGTTGCGAAGGCGCAGAGCACGTGGTCCGGCGAGACGAAGCGGGCAAAATCGTCGACATGCCCATCGGTGTCATCACCGTCGATGCCCGACTTCAACCATATCATATTGTTGGTTCCCAGGTACTGGTTCACCATGTCCTCGATCTGGAGCTTGGTGAGCTTCGGGTTTCGGTTCTTGTTCAGGAGGCACTGCTCCGTGGTTAGCACCGTACCCAGGCCGTTGACCTCTATGGAGCCGCCCTCGAGCACGATCCCGGGTCGGAAGACAGCACCGCCGGCCGCTTTGACCACCTCGTCGCCAGTCTTGTCATCATATAGAAGGTCGTCGTACTTGCCGCCCCAGGCATTGAAACGCCACTTGACCGTGGCCCGCTGCCCGTTCATTTTATGGAGCAGAAACGTGGGCCCGTAGTCCCGGATCCAGACGTCGGAACTGATGATACGCATTACTTTAACCCGGCGCATGACCGCCCCGGCCTTCTCCACCTTCTCCGTGACCGTCTTCTCCGAAGCCTCGTCGTTGACCAATATCTTGACGATCTCGCCCTCGGTCAGCGCTTTGACCATCTGGCAATACATGTCCTCGATGGACGCGATGATGTCCTTGGGGAAGGTTAGAGGGTTCTTCGGCCACGAGATCCAGGTGGCTTCGTGTTTGGCCCATTCCGCCGGCATGGCATATCCGAGTGATCTTGGTGTCTGTTCGCTCATATTGAACCGCTCCCTGATCGGGTCACCGACCCCTCTGTGATCTTTCCATACTGGTTCGGCCGGCGGTTATGGAAGAAACGCCAGCCCTCCCTGACGTTCCGGCCGTGGTCCAGGTCGATGGTGGCCGTGACCACCTCTTCTTCCGCCCCGGCCCTGACCAACGTCTTCCCGAAGGCATCGATGACGAAAGACCCGCCCCAGAAGTCCATCTGGTCCTCGTTCCCGGCCCGGTTGACCGCCGTCACGACCATGCCATTGGCGATAGCGTGCCCGCGCATCACGTTCTCCCATGCCTGTTGCCAGTCCCCTTCTGCCTGGTCAACGCCACGGACGGTCCCGATGGCGGTCGGGTAGAACACCATCTCGGCTCCCATCAGCGCGTTGATCCGCGCTGCCTCTGGGAACCATTGGTCATAGCAGATCAGGGTGCCGATCTTACCTTTTCTCGTCTCGTAAACCTTGAATCCGAGGTCGCCCGGCGTGAAGTAATTCTGCTCGTAGAAGTTCTCGTCATGAGGGATGTGCACCTTACGATACTTGCCCAACATTCTTCCATCCTGGTCGAAGGTCAGGCAGGTATTGAACAGCCCCGCCCTGTCGCGTTCGTAGATCGAACCGCCTACGACGATGACGCGGTTCTTCCTGGCGCACTCGGAGAGACGTTCCGCCGTGTTGCCGGGGATGCGCTCGATGGGTATGTCATCTTTCTCGACCCCTGTCGGGTTCGAGTATTGGGCGAAGTATGTGGAGGTGAATAGTTCCGGCAGGCAAACGATGTCCGCGCCCAGCCGTTTTGCTTCACCGATCATCTCCACCGCACGATCAAGGTTCCTGGACGGTTCAGAGCGCATCCCCATCTGGGCCAGGCCGAGCGTGACGGTTTCCTTCATGAATTGTCTCCGAGGTATCTTAACGATATCGGTAGCGTTTATTTATTCTTTCGAGCATGAATGCAGTGAGAACAGGTTGGATAAGAAAAGGATGGTGGGCTCTCCCAGATTCGAACTGGGGATCTCCTCCGTTCAGATCCCTTTTGGGGGACTGTCAGGGAGACGTCATAACCGCTAGACCAAGAGCCCGGCTGGATTTCTCCGTAACACCTTCGATACTATATGCCTTTCGCTTCAGAAGGTGACCAACCTCTGGAACAAGCCTATCGAAAGGGGCAGAATGATGAACACGAATGTCAGCTGCATCAGCAGGTGCGTTGATCGTCTGGTGATAGGACATCTCTTCATGTCCTTCCCGGCGGCCAGGAAGCTGCCGATCAGGTAAACCGAAAGGGCCAGACCTATCAGCCCAAGGCAGTGGTGGAGCAGGTCCACCCAGCCCCTCAGGCCCAAACCACCGCCGATTCCCGGAGCCAGCGAGATGAATACCGGGACCATCAGGAATACCACCGAGACCAGATTGATCATTGTGGCCACTGCCATTAGCTTCCAGTGGGTCTTCGGTTTCCGTCTAACTTTTGATTCGTAGACGGCTGAAACAAGTAAGACCAGGACCACGATCTCCATTCCGGTCCCGGCCTGGTTCATCAGGTCGGTAGAGAATATAGACACCATACCTGCTTGGGACGCCCCAGTACATACGTTTTACTTCAGGTTAATCCGCTCCGCATTCAAGACATAAAAAATATTTGATGTGCTACCAGATGTCATGAGGTTAATAAAGATACAAATGCTTTGTTCATTCACACCGTTGGGTAGGCTCAGATGCTTTTATTAGGGGAAGGGTCATGCGGATTGAGATAGCATGCCTGAGATACTTCTCTTCACCAAACCCGGCTGTCAGAAGTGCGATTACGTCAAGGCGAGGATACCGGACGGATTGACCGTCGAGGTCGTCGATACAACGCAGGCAGAGGGCCTTGCGGAAGCGGCATACTACGAGCTTTTGAACAAGCCTACCCCGGTCCTGGTCGTCGATGACGTTGTCGTTGAGGGCTCGATCAACATCATGAACAAGCTGAAGACCCTGGCCGACCAAAGCTAAAGTAGATATTCCAATCCGTTTCTTTCGTGCCTAGATGATCGCTCTGGGGATAGAGGGCACTGCCCATACATGTGGCGTCGGCATTGTCGACGATTCGGGCAATATTCTGGCCAATGAGATCGACATGTATAGGCCGGCCACTGGAGGGATCCATCCCCGCGAAGCTGCAAACCATCATGCCGAGAAGCTCGTGCCCATGGTCAAGGTGGCCGTAGAAAAGGCCGGTATCACCTTCAAGGACATCGATATCGTCACATTCTCACAGGGACCTGGACTGGGTCCATGTCTCCGAACCGTGGCCACCGGCGCAAGGGCGCTGGCCCTCACCCTAGACGTTCCGATCGTAGGGGTCAACCATTGCATAGCCCATCTGGAGATCGGCCGCATTAAGACAGCGGCCAAGGACCCCGTGCTCCTTTATGCGTCGGGCGGAAACACGCAGGTCATTGCATTCGCCAACGGACGTTACCGGATTTTCGGGGAGACGCTGGACATCGGGATAGGGAACATGCTCGACAAGATGGGCCGGGAGATCGGACTGGGATATTACGCGGGACCGAAGATCGAGAAGACCGCGTTGGGAGGAAAGAAGCTCCTGGATCTGCCCTATTCGGTCAAGGGCATGGACATGGCCTTCTCCGGAATATTGACCGCGGCACTTTGTCAGAAGGCAAAAGGCGAGACCCTCGAGGATATCTGCTTCTCTGTCCAGGAGACCACCTTCGCCATGTTGACCGAGGTCACCGAAAGGGCTATGGCGCACGTAGAGAAGAGTGAAGTGCTCCTCGGTGGAGGGGTGGTCCAGAACAAGCGCCTGCAGGAGATGGTCGGCTTGATGGCCAACGAGCGTGGTGCAAAGATGTTCGTACCCGACCGCACCCTGTGCATGGACAACGGGGCGATGATCGCCTGGACCGGCCTGATAATGTACCAGGGTGGGGTCCGCATGAGGGTCAATGACACAATGATAAACCAGCGTTTCCGGACCGACGAGGTCGAGGTCTCCTGGAGAGACTAGAAGAACACATTAGGCTGCCTTTTTGCCCTTGGCCCGCTGTTCGCCGATGATCTTGTCCACCATAGCGATGAACTCGTCCTCTCTGCCCGCTGGGATCTTCCCGCCGCTGGCGACATTATGTCCGCCGCCAACCCCGCCGACCGAGCCTGCCGCTATCCTTAGGGCATAGGATAAGTCGACACCCATCTCCACCATCTTCCTGTTCGCCCGGGACGATATCTTGACATCGCTGTTCTTCTGCGAGAGCGCGATGGTAGGCTTGTCCCGGTCGCCGATCCACTGCATCACTATTCCGCATAGGTCGCTGGAGACGTCAGGGACCGGAGAGAAGAAGTATTGCAGGTTATCCATCTGTTTCAGTCCTTTGAACTGGACCGCCAGGACCGCTTCCAGGACCTGTTTCCGGTAATCCTGCCTCAACTTCTCGGCCTTTTCCACGGACTTGATGTCGCCAAGGACGACGGCCGCGCCCATCCCGGTAACGTCCGACCGTCCGCAGGCATTCATCAAGTTCGACAGTTCGTGGGCATAGGTCTTTCGTTCAGAGAAGTAATATTTCTCGGACGAAGCCTCCTCCAGATTATCCAGGGTAGCTCCCTGGATCAGGAGCCTGAGCGTGACCAGGGAGGAGAGCTTCATCTCCTGCGCCTCATCCAATGATTCGAGCGACATGCTGTCCAGTATGCCCGCTTCGGTGAGGAGCCGGCTGACTCCATCCGGATCGCCGCTGACACCGCTGATGAACGGATCGGTGGTGTTGAGCAGAGATTCCTTGAGGGACCCGCTCGGGATCAGCGACCCTTTCCTGACCTCCAGTATCTCCTTTTCCTGGCCAAGCTGTCCCAGGTACTTGTTCAAACCCAAGAGACCTCTTATCGTCTGCCTGTCGCCGACTATGCCGCCGAATGCGATCGGCAGCAGGTCCCAGTTCTTGTCCGAGACCGTGATGGAAAGCATCATGGCGACCGATGCGGCACAGGCGCTGGTGGCACCATCGATCCCGAAAAGATGCGGATTGACATGGACCACCTTAGCGGAGTCACGTTCTGGCTTATGATGGTCCAGCACGATGACCTTGATCGGCAAGGTGTCCAGAACGTCCAGAGATGAGCTCCCCATGTCGGATATGATGAGGAGGTCGCACCCTTGCGCGGTGTTCCGCACCACAGCCTCCTCGAATCCCTTAAGCATGGTGCACTGGAACCGCTTGTTCTTTCTATGAAGGGTAGCGCACACTATGGCTGCAGACGATATGCCGTCGGCATCATTGTGAGAAATGACCCGTACCTCAGAGGCCTTTTCGACCTCCGTGGCTGCGGATTTAAAACGAGATAAGAGGTTTGATGGGATTTGGACGACGTCGTCCATTCCGCAATCACTCGATCAAGAGCTCAGCGTTCTTCAGACTGTATAGCCAGTCCTGGGGTAGCAGGTCGTTGCGCTTGTAGTACTTCACAAGACGCCTGATCTTAGCCTCGATGAGATGGAGGCCCCTCTCGTTGCTGAGGTCCTTCTTATTGTTGTTCATCAAGTGCTCGTTCAGGTTGATGGCCTTCTTCATAAGGGCCACGATATCGTCCGGCAACTTCGGCGCAAGGTTGTTCTCTTTCAGGATCTGCAGGATCGTTTTGCCGGTCGCCAGTTTGACGTCCGGGACGGCATACTGGTCCCTCAGGACCATGCCGATCTTCGCGGTAGGCATTCCTTCCTTGCCGTACTTCACGACCATCTGGTAGATCTCGTCCTTCGGAACCGGTACCCACTCGGGGTTCTCGGTGACCATGGGTCTAGCCGATCCGGCCTTGCCTCTTCTTCTGGCATGCATTCTTGCCATAATCATCATCCTTGTTATGTGTAATTCTTTAAAGAGTTAGTTTCGAGATTGCTCTCGAGTGGCGAAGCGGGTTAGCCAATTCGCCTACTACTATTTAATCCTTGATTTGGGCGTGGCCCTTCTCTTCGACCCTATCCGGGGTTCCGATCGGTGCTCTGAGATGACGTCCCTGGCCCACCGCAACTGCGCTTCGTATTCGACCGCCGGGAATGCCAGTTCTTCCGGTAGGTCCTTGAACATGCGCCATTGCATCTCACCCTTGCCGTTGTCATTGATGACCTCGCCGGCAAAGACCAGTCCACCCTCATAGTCCAAGCATCCGATGGGCAGGAACAGAACACCGGCCTCTTCCCGGAACTCCCGGACCGAGGCATCCTTGGGGGCCTCCCCCTCTTCGACCTTACCACCGGGCATCTCCCAGCCTCTCCGCTTGGGGTTATCGACCATCAGGAAACGGTCACCCTTGAATCCGATCGCGTAGACCCACTTCATTTCGATTCGACCGTTATCATCGCGTGATCCTTCTCGTAGCGGTCGATGTCGACCAGATCGACCACCTTGAACCCTTCCTTGACCAGGTTCGCCTTCACCTCGCGGAATATCTCCCGGGGGTCCCTGGTGACATCCTCGCTCCTGGCCTTGATCACGAGCATTCCCTGCTTGACGTTGAACGCCTTCATGTTCTTTATGAAGATGCCCACCTGGTTCTTCTGGGCGATGTCCTGGTAGACGACAGTCGGCGTTTCCACTGCGAACACATACTCGTCCGGTTTCGTGGCGTCAGCCAGGATCGGGATCATGTTCCTCCGGGTCTCGCAGACCTTGACCAGGTCCCGGAACGAACGCTGCGATATCTCGACGCAGAATACCGCACCGCGTGAAACAATGTCTGCCACATGGGAGGACGTGGTCCCGGAGGCGGCACCGAGATAGAGAACCTTCGAATCGTCCTTGAAAGGGTAGAATGAACCACCGCACTTGATGTAGGCGGCCAACTTGCTGCGGTTAGGGACCCACTCCCGGTATTCCGTTCCTTGGTGGTTGAACAGCCTCTCCCCATACACCCGATTACCGGGGACGGCGTTCCTGGTCAGGAGCAGGTTCCCGTCAGAGAACACCCCGCCGAACCTGGTCTCGTTGATCGGCAACGCGGATTCGCTCATCATCCGATGGATGGTCGCCAACCTTTTAACTTTTGTTAAGGGGAATCTCCCTTTCAAAAGCATGCTACGAGAGTGACATCTTGATGTGCACATATGCTACGTGTACAGCCATGAGATATGTATTGGACAAGAGCTGACTAGATAAGTTGACAGCGAGGGGGACCTCTTGATGCTTGCTTACCGGGAATGGAGCAAGAAAGCCCACGATTTGAATCGTGGGATGAATTGCGACCAAATGCTAAATTGGTGGTGCGTCTATGTCGATGACAACGGAATACAGACACGCAGCGACCAAGGTATTCCTAATCAACTATCACATTGTATTTTGTCCCAGACGGCGGAAGGCGGTGCTGACTGGACACATCAAGGAACGTCTGGAGAATATCATCCACGAGGTCGCTTCGGGAAGGCATTGGACGGTCATTGCACTGGAGGTCATGCCGGACCATGTGCATCTGTTCATCTCGGTAGAGCCGAACACCTCTCCCAACTCCGTGGTCAAGGCGTTCAAGGGACGGAGTTCCAGGTACATGAGGGAGGAGTTCCCAGAACTCCTCAGATTGCCGTCTTTGTGGACTCGCTCTTATTTCAATTCCACAGCCGGGAACATATCATCGGAAACGATCCAGAAGTACATCGAGAACCAGACGAGGAAGTGACACCATTCTCCTAACCTTCAAGCTCAGGCATGAACGGGATCTCAGCGTCGAGCTAGTGAAGGCCAGGAAGGTTGCGGAGTTCGCATTGACCTCGGAGAGAATATCATCGAAGGATGTCAAACACATCGGCTTGAAGGCGGCGATCGCTAATCAGATCCTCAAGAAATACGTTCGCAACAAGAACATCAAAGCCGTCCACCATGTCATGCTGACCGTTCCAGGCCAGTCGGTCAAGGTAGTGGAAACGGGACTCTATATCCCCTGTCTCAAGCTCACGCTCGACATATCGCACCTGCCGAAGTTCGAGAAGGTCAATCAGATCGAGTGCGACAGGGAGTTCGCTTTCGTCACCGTGACCGTGCCGGAGATGTCGCTCTATGAACCGACCGGGTTCATCGGCATCGACCGCAACACCACCGGACACGTCGCCGTCGCCGCCAACCCGGCGACCGGGAAGGTCTGGAAGCTGGGAAGCTCATGCCAGCACATCCACAAGAAGTATAGGGACGCTCGGCGGACCCTGCAAGAACAGGGTCGGTACAAAGAGGTCAAGGTAATCAAGCAACGGGAGAGCCAGATAGTCCGTGATCAGAACCATAAGATTGCCAGGAAGATAATCGATATCGCCGTCCAGAACGCTTGCGGTATAAAAATGGAGCAACTGGGCGGGATCAGGAACAACTGGAAGCAAGCCAAGTCGTTCAGGTACTCCCTGCACAGTTGGTCGTTCTATCAACTGCAACAGTTCATAGGATACAAGGCCAAGCTGAACGGAGTCATCGTCACCTATGTTGACCCGGCATACACGAGCCAGCAATGCTCAAGATGCGGTCTGATAGGAGACAGGAATGGTAAGGTGTTCTCGTGTCCCAGTTGCGGACACGTTGAATATGCCGATGCCAACGCCTCGTTCAACATTGCGTTGCGTCCTCCTTTGGTGGAAGGCAGTGGTCGATTCAAGCCAGACAGGGATGGCTTGAAGGGCCGCATTGATACGCCCCAGGAGGCTCCGGCATGAGGACGTTGCCGACCGAAGAATCCCACGAACTTCATTCGTGGGAGTGTCAACAGTTTCGTCTCTAACCTAACAAAGAGGAGGAGAGGAAGCTCTTTTGGACCAAGGAGATATGCCGCCAGACATACAACAGATTTCATAAATTGTATAATGGTGGTGAACATGACCACGGAACGCTCCAGGCCATGCTTCCTGTATGGAAGGAGACTGAAAAGGACTTAGAAAAGGTCCATTCCAAGGTCCTATAGTACGAATTGTATCAGCTGTTCTCCAATATCGCCGCGCTAAGGCAGATGAGGAAGAATGGACGAAAGGTAGGCAATCTCCGGTTCAAAGGAGAGCGCTGGTTCAAGACCTTCACCTATAACCAGTCCGGGTTCAAGCTGTTGCCGAAGAACGACAAGTTCGGCTTCCTGCACCTTTCCAAGATAGGGGACATCCCGATCCGGCTCCACCGTCAGGTCGTTGGCACAATCAAAGGTGTCACCATCAAGCACATGCCTTCCGGCAAGTGGTACGCACACATGTCGGTTGATGACGGCAAGGGAGAGCCGAAACTGACCGTCATCGAGAACGCTGTCGGCCTCGATGTTGGCCTGGAGCATTATACCGTTGACAGCAACGGCGACGAAGTCGAGAACCCTCGTTTCTTGAAGGAAGGTCTCAAGAAGCTTCGGCGGGAACAGCGTCGCCTGAGCAAGTGCCAGATGGGATCGAGGAATCGGAATTGGCAAATGATAAAGGTCGCACGTCAGCATGAGCACGTGCAGAATCAGCGAAATGATTTCCAGCATAAGCTGGCACGGAAGTACGTCGATGAGCACGACCTTATCGTCACCGAGAAGCTGTCCCCCTGCATAATGGTCAGGAATCGGTGTCTTGCCAGAAGCATATCTGACGCGGCCTGGTCGAGCCTGAACCAGAAGATAGCTTACAAAGCCGAGAACGCTGGTAAGCTGTTCGTTCAGGTTGATGCCAGGAACACCAGCCAAATATGTTCGCAATGCGGGACACTCGTCCCGAAAACTCTGAAGAACCGTGTCCACGACTGCCCTCAATGCAATGCGGTCCTGGGACGAGACCATAATGCAGCGCTTGTGATCCTCGATCGAGGATTGAGAAAGGTACGGTCGGAGCGACCGGAACTCACGCTTGTGGACAGACAGCCACTACCCGGACCAGCGAGTCCAGGGCAAGCCATCTGATTGAAGCAAGAAGCCTCGCCCCGAAAGGGAGAGGTAGTTCACCTCTTTTGAGCCCCACGCCTGGTACCCGGCCGAGGGCCTATCGAAGACGATCAATTAATGGGACCTATCCCATCAATCGAAATCGAATCATTCAGAAATCAGACTACTGGTGAATTGATAGGATCGCAGGTCACAAGAGCAAGTTCTGGCCTTATGAGTCATCTACTCTTCTCACATATGTTAGGACACTCGCATCGAGTAATCGGACACAAAAAAGTAAGTTTTCAGATTATAGGGAAGACTGAATAAGTTAATAATATTAATCGCTTAATAAACGCCCGTGGCCGAGGACCAGTCCAAGAAGATCGAGGAGCTCACCGCCCGCATCGCGGAGCTGGAGAGCGCCGTCCGAGAGGTCGCTAGGCCATACTCCGAGCTGGTGGAGCAGCTCTCCCGTTTCCAGGATACGGTCCAGAAATATTTCAAGCTCATGGACCTGTACCAGCGGCATGGGGTGATATCCATCGAGACCATCCTGCCCGGTGTCAAGGACCCGATCGCCAAGGATATCATGAGGCTCCTGCTGGATAAACCAGGGCTCAACATCTCTGAGATCACGGACCAACTAAGGCAGCGGCGGGGCAG
>JBEKDM010000055.1:0-14631 GCA_050014375.1 Methanomassiliicoccales archaeon
GCCCGGTCCTGGGCTATAAGCATGTGGTCAAGAAGCAGATAGACGAGGAAAAGGCGGAAGAGGACTAACGGGCCTCGGTGACGAACTCCTGTACGAACCTGACCGTCCGTTCCACTGGTATCCTCGCCCCAGCACTGGAAGGATGCCCTCCGCCTTCTAGCCCATGGATCGCCGTGAAATCCTCGACGAAGCGACCCAGGTCGGTGCCGTTGGCACACATGCCACGCATCGATATCGATGAGTGTATTTTTCGTTCGTTGATCATTATGGCATAGCGGCAGCCGCGGCGAATCGCTACCTCGACGATCGCCCTGGTGCCGAAACCGTAGAGCGAGCGGTTCTTCTCCGTCCCGTCGAAAATGCCGACGCTGCCCCGCACGATCATACCCGATTGCGCCCTGGCCAGCGCCTTAGGCCACCGCTGCTCGTTCACCACCTGGACAAAGCGCCGCTTGATCGGCCCGACCTGCGAGGGCCACAGCCCCTGGGCCAGGTGCAGTGCCGCCTGCATGCGGAAGTAATCGTCCTCGATGTTCAGTCTCCAGGAGAAGTCCAAGATGTGTGATTCCTCGCAAATTTTCTGGTGCCCGTGGTCGTCCGTCATCTCCGCCAAAATAGGCGTTTCAAAATACTCCACCAGGTCGGCGATGGCGACCAGCTTTTTCATGCGGTTAGGGGAGTTTAGGTAATGGTATAGAACTCCAGCCGCGCTCATTCCCTCGTTGATGACCTTGACCCCGTTCGGGCAGGCATCGTTTGGCGTCGGATGATGGTCGATCAGGAAGACCTTCTGTCTGTCCCGGCGGGTTGCCATGGCCTCGGCCACGTCCGGAACGAGTGCCACATCCGCCAGGTATATCTCGTTCGAGATGAAATCCTTCGACAAAGCCCTGGCACCTGCGGTCGGGGACGTTATGAACGATACACGGGAATTCGGATAACGGTTCAGAAAGATAGAGGCACTTACGATCCCGTCGACGTTCCCACGAGTTATCAGGTGCTTTTCCCGGTCATCCCTGGATAAGCTATCCATGTCCTCGGGAATCTCATATTCCGGTGTTGAGTATTTAACGGATTTGTACGGTAAGTATTTACATAAAATATTGGACGTGGGACAGAATTTAAGCTTATCTGGTTTCGATGGGAGACATGTTGAGACCAATATCGAAATATATTGAATGCTTTGAAATTCCCCGCACACCTTCTCAAACAGTAAGAGGGAAATACGGCTGTAGATAAATGGTGGACAGGTTGAACCGGGAACACATGAACGTCTTTCGGTGGTATCTTCCTAATGTACAATTCCCTCTGTTTGCGCTTGAACGAATACGGTCCGGGCGACAATCTGTCGAACAAGATCGGATGAGAATTTCATCCGAATCGGAAAAGATAGAGCCATCACTATGTTCAATCTTACTGTATGAGAACACGATATATCGGGGCCAGGCCACTCAGATGAACGGCGACGAGGACAACGGGTTTATCCTCCAATGCCGATGAGAGGTTAGAATCGATGACAACGGACGTTCAGGATGGTATCTGCGCTTCTTTCCAGAGGGCGGGAAGGGCGCAAGGGTACGATAAGGTTAGCGCGAGCTTCTTCCCGTTCAAGGATTTCAAGGCCTGCTGGCAAAGGACCGGGAACACTGCCGATTTCAAGGTGACGGACTATCTGAAATGTGCAGACGGTCAGATCATCGATGAGTTCGCCGACAACCTGTTCAAAAGGATCCGTTCCAAAGGAAAGGTCGAGCTCTACAACGAACGGATGAAGGAATGGTTCCAGTCGAGGGAGTTCCTAGACACCAACCGTCCTGTCTACCTGCGCCGCAGCCGCAACCTGGCATACCGGTCAGGGGGGAGTAGCTATGAGTTGTTGGAAGCGTTCGGACGTCTGAAAGATCAAGGGCTGGTGCCCGAGATCCCGAACACATATATCACCTGGACCAGAGGCCCCAACCGCGCCCGATTAGGTTATTGTTCGATCTTGATGCGGGTCATCGCCATCAGCTCGGCGCTGGACACTGACCGAGTTCCCGAGTACGTGCCGGAATACGTGCTCTACCACGAACTGCTGCACCTCAGAGGTGGGCTGAAATCCCTAGGGCGGTATCACGACAAACAGTTCAAGGACATGGAACGGATCCATCCACGCTACCGAGAGGCAGAGGACTGGCTTAAACGGGTCGCGGCGAAGAAGGTGTAAGTAGTCGTATTCGGCACATCGTCCGGCATCAATATTAACCACCTATCATTAGGGACAAGGGGCAAGTAAATGGCGGAAAAGAAGCAGTTCATTAAGGACCTTGCAAAGGAGACAAAGGTCGACGACATGTTCTCGGTCAAGTTCAAGAAGCCGGTTCGCAAGAGCAAGAACGGCTTCATGTTCGACGTGCGGGTCGGCGACAAGACCGGTGATATAGCCGTGAAGTACTTTGGCAACACCAATGAAATGGCGGTGCGCAAGGTGTTCGACTCCATCGTGCCCGGCGGTGTTCTTCGTGTGAGGGGAAAGGCACAGGAATACAACGAGATCCTAGAGATTGCGATCAACCCGGACAACGGCGACATGGTCATGGCATTGGCCGAAGGAGAGTACCGTCTGGAGGATTTCGTCCCGAGGACGGAGAAGGACATCAACCAGATGATGACCCAGCTGAATGGTTATATCAAGAAGGTCAAGGACCCGAAGCTGTTGGAGCTGCTCACCTACTTCTTCGCCGACGAAATGTTCGTGGAGGAGTTCAAAAAGTGTCCCGCCGCCATAACGCATCACTGCAACTGGATCGGTGGCCTGCTGGAGCATACGCTGGACGTCACCAAGCTGTGCGATGTCATGGGCGACATGTATCCGCGCATGGAACGGGACCTGTTGCTGACTGGTGCTATCCTGCACGACATCGGCAAGGTGCATGAGTATGAGGTCACCACCAACATCGACTGTACGAACGAAGGTCGGCTCCGCGGTCACATTGTCATCGGTGCGGAGATGATCAGTCAGGCGATACGCACGATACCGGAGTTCCCGGACAACCTGCGTCTGAAGATCAGCCACATCATCCTGAGCAGCCACGGCGAGCTGGAATACGGTTCACCGAAGGAGCCTTCGTTCCCTGAGGCGGTCGCGATCGCACAAGCAGATACTCTGGACTCAAGGGTACAGGAGATCGTCCGGGCGAAACTTGACGCCAGGACCGAGGACGAATGGACCTGGAACAAGGAGCTGGGCAGCATATATCTGCGCTAAGAAAAGCCGGTCTGTCCCCTCAGGGGACGACCACCACCGGCACCTTCGAATGCTGGGAGACCTGGCTGGACACGCTGCCCATGAGGAACCCGCGGACCGCGCTCAGCCCCCTGGTACCGATCACGACCAGGTCGTAGCCGCGTTCGGAGACCATAAGGATCTTCTCGGCAGCGTGGCCGAACTCGATTTCCGTATCGAAGTTGACTCCAGCGTCAGTGAGGATAGAATCTGCTTTTTTCAGACGCTGCTCGCCAAAGCCACTCTTTCCCTCATCCATGGAGGTGGATTTCCCGGCAAGCATATCATGGTCTGACGGAGCCACAACAAACAATAGTGTGACACTCGCCCCCAATTTGCTGGCCATCTCCGCGGCGAATGAGGCCGCCCTGTTCGAATTGCTTGAACCGTCTATCCCGACGAGAATGCGCTTAACATCTGTCATCATATCACCATTGTTGATATTCCAGCGACAAGGGCATTAAACTGTCGGTATTGCTTTGCTTCACTCTTCGAACAGTTCTCTTCCCTTGGTGAATATTTCGTAGCTGTTCAGCTCGCCGATAAGTTTTCCTTCATCGTCTACCACTGGCAGGTCAGTGAAATGATCCTCGACCATGATCTTCAGTGCCTTGGTCAGCTTATCTGAACGTTTTAGCGTTGGGACCTTTAATAGTACGCCCTCGACTCCTTCTTTCAACATGTCCCTCATCAGCCGCCAAAGAGACCAGTTGGCGAACTCTCTGACACCCACTCTATAGCCGAGGAGGCGCAATAGGGTTTCCGTGGTGACCGCACCAATGAGTTTCCCCTCTTCATTTATAACATAGACCTTTCGGGAGACCGGGTGCTTAAGGAACTCATCGAAGACTTCGCGGATCTTTGAACCTTCGTTGATGGTTGAGGGATCTTTGACCACAAGTTCGTAAACATCTTCAACCAGTAGGTCCGAGAAGCTCTTCTTCATCTCCACCATGAATGTTGGTAGAGAGCTCGGAATACTTAACGAAATCGCTTATGCCAGTCAATCGGAAAATATCGGCATCACGAAGTGTCCCCCACCCCAAACAGATTGGTTCATGGACGACATGACTGTCTGTTCTCCCCACACTGACCCGGGGCGGGGGTTTAGTGTCGTGCACCGGGGTTGTCCTCCAGTCATGACGCGATAGTCTCATCGCAAGTTCCTGCAGGGACCCAATTAACGGGCACTGTATGCATCCAGATTACTGAGAGGTTCACGGATCCCCTCTACTTTTACCGAATGCAAGGATGGAAAGGGCCGACCTGAACTTAAATCCACCTGTCATTGCCCACCGAAGTGTTCCGCAAGATGAGACATCCCCGACAACGACCACCACCTGGTCACCAAACGACTCCTTCCGGCCACTTATGTCCACTCTGCCCAAATACCGTGACCGACCGATAGAGTAATCACAGAGGAGTTGTCTGTATTGACCGAGAATAACAATCATGGAAACACCGGGCGGCGCCCGGCATGGGGCTGTGAACACATGGGCGAGTTGGACGAGAACCTGAGGGTCGACTTCGATCCGAGGAAGACGAAAGGATTTGGCTGGAGAGTATCGACATCAATAATCACCGCGGTTGGATGGCTTTCATTCATCATCATCTGGCTGTTCTTCTATGCGGACAAGTATTCGATCTATCAGAACATCGGCGCGGTCATAGTATCGTTGATCGTGTTCATCGGCGTGAACGGTGCGGTATGGGGCACCTGGGCAATGCGCATGGCACCGAAGGATGCGATGGGTCCGTGGCGCCTGAGGGCGATAGCGTCCTTCGCGACCGGCGCACTCTGGGTGGCTTTCTTGCTCATCTGGTTGCTGGTCTATGCCGACAGCTATAGCGCCTACCAGAACATAGCTGTCCTATTCGTCTCCGTGTTGGTGCTGGGCGGGATCAACGGCGTGCTCTGGAACAAGTGGTCCCACCCCTGGTGAGCGTCTAACTTTTTTCATTACCTTTTTCTGCTCGAAGCTGCCAATACTATCAACGATGACCGTCACGGTCGGATGCAGTGGTTGGTCCTACGAGGACTGGATCGGCCGATTCTTTCCTTTCGAGATACGCGACGACAACGCCAAGCGATTCGAGCACTACGCCGAGTACTTTAATTCGGTCGAGGTCAATTCGACCTTCTACCGCATGCCTGGGGACAAGCAGGTCCACTCCTGGGTGGAGAAGGCAAAAGTCCATCCCGGGTTCGAGTTCTCGGCCAAGATGCCCCGTAGCGTCACGCACGAGGCTCTGGTGAACGGTGATGGCAAAGAGGCTGTGAAGCATGCTCTGTTCTTCGAGCAAATAATGGCTCTGCCGTTGAACGAGGTCGGCGGCCTTGGTGCCATCCTTTTGCAGATGTCACCCTCATTTCACAACACTGGCGCCTCGTTCGAGGTGCTTTCCCGGTTCCTTGGTTCCCTGTCGGTCGGCGAATTCCAATATGCTCTGGAGTTCCGGCACAGGTCCTGGCTCAGCGACAATCACCATCTCCTCCCAGCTGCGGCCAAGCTGCTGCGTGACAACCGCATCGCCAACGTCATCGTCGATGGTCCCGGATTTCCGTTCACCAGCGATCTGACCGCAGATTCCGCTTACGTTCGGTTCCACGGGCGGAACTTCGACATCTGGTACCATGAAGAGAAGGAGGATGACGAGCGCATTGACCGGTATGACTATCTGTATGCAAAGGAACAACTAGAGCCGTGGGTTCCCCGGATCAAGGAGATGGAGGAAAAGGTCTCCCGCGTTCGTGTTTTCTTCAACAACCACGGCCGGGCGAAATCCGCCAAGAACGCCTTTGATCTGATGGACATGTTGAAAATTTCCCACAAAGAAAAGGTCGTCCACATTCAAGACCAGGCCAAGCTAGACGAATTCTGAAACGCCGAATCCCATGGCAAGCTATATCCAGGTGACAATGCAATTGCTGACGGAGAGGATGAGGGACCTATTCGAGCCGGGGAGCATAGCGGTGGTGGGCGCGGCCAGGGAGGAGAACAAGGTCGGCCACATCGTCCTGCGCAACATTGTCAGTTCCGGCTTCACCGGTAAGCTGTATCCGGTCAACCCCAACTCGGAGGAGATACTGGGTCTACGTTGTTATGCCAGCATCTCGTTGATACCGGACAAGGTGGATCTGGTAATTGTGACCACGCCAGCACGCACGGTCCCTGGGATCATCGAAGAGGCCGGCCACAAAGGAACCAAAGCGGCCATCGTGATCTCGGCCGGATTCAAGGAGACCGGCAAGGACGGGGCCGAGCTGGAGCGCAAGATCGGGGAACTTGCCCGCTCCTATGGGATGCGGATATTGGGCCCCAACTGCCTGGGCATGATAAACACCCACAGCATGATCAACGCCACCTTCACCAACCAGTACCCACGCACTGGCTCCATCGCCATCAGCTCCCAGTCGGGGGCGATCTGCTCGGTCATGCTCGACTGGGCACAGCGCACCAACGTAGGATTCTCCAAGTTCATCAGCGTCGGCAACAAGCTCGACATCGACGAAGCAGACCTGCTCCAGTACTTGCGAGATGATCCTCTGACCAAGGTCATCGGGATGTATATCGAAGGGACGAACCGGGGCATTGAGTTCATGCACCAAGCGAAGCTCACCACCCGGGACAAACCGATCATCGCGCTCAAGGCTGGAAGGACGTCCTCCGGTGCCAAGGCGGCGTCGTCGCATACGGGCGCGCTCTCCGGAAGCGACAAGGTCTACGACGCGGCGATGGCCCAGTCCGGCATCATCCGGGTCAGGACCATCGAGGAACTGTTCGACCATCTGACCCTTTTCTCGAGCATGCCGTTGCCCGAGGGCGACCGCATCGCCATCATCACGAACGCTGGTGGCCTTGGGGTCATGGCGGCCGACGCATGCTCTGACTATGGTGTAACCCTGGCTTCTTTCAAGCCGGAGACCATCGAGCGGCTGAAGACCAAGCTCCCCGAGTCGGCGAACTTCTACAACCCGGTGGACGTGATCGGCGATGCCGACGCCGACCGGTACTCGTTTGCGGTCGACACTATCATGAAGGACGACAACGTCTCTTGTATCCTGGCGTTGATGGCACCCACTGATATCGTCGACACATCAGAGGTCGCTATCGTACTGGCCAAGTTCGCGGGTAACTCGACCAAACCGTTCGTCACGGCGTTCGTCGGAGGGGCGGGGTTGGAAAAGGCGGTCAGCATACTGCGGAAGTCGGGTGTCCCGAACTATGACTCACCGGACCGGGCAGTGCGATCGCTCAGTGCCATGGTCACCTACAAACGGTTCAAGGACTCCAAGGAGGATGAGGCTCCGCTCACATATGCCGGGGACAAGGTCAGAACGAAAGCGGTGTTGGACAAGGTCCGTTCCGAAAATCGGCTCATGCTTTCCGAGACAGAGGGAAAAGAGATCCTGCAGGCCTATGGGATCGACGTCCCGCTGGAAGGCGCGGCCAAGGACGCCGACGAGGCGATCCGGGAAGCGCAACGGGTCGGTTATCCGCTGGTCATGAAGATCGAATCCCCGGACATCGCGCACAAGACCGACGTGGGCGGTGTCGTGGTGGACATCAAGAGCGACGATGAGGTCAGGGCGCAATTCCAGCTCATCATGGCCCGGGTTTCATCCAAGATGCCCCAGGCCAGGATCGACGGCGTGTCGCTGGAAAGGATGATCAAGGGAAGGGAGGTCATCGTCGGCATGGTGCGGGACAACCAGTTCGGACCGGTGGTGACGTTCGGCTTGGGCGGCATCTTCGTCGAGATAATGCGGGACGTGGCGCAAAGGATAGCTCCTTTAACCCGGAATGATGTTAATACAATGATACAATCCATCAAGGCTTATCCGATACTTACGGGAGCCAGGGGGAGGCGTCCCGCGGACATCGCCGCGCTCAAGGACGTCATAGGCAGGCTGTCGCAGCTGGCCATCGATTTCCCCGAGCTGTCGGAGTTCGAGATGAACCCGGTCATCGTCGGCGATGAGGGTCAGGGTGCGAGCGCGGTGGATGCACTTGCCACAATAAGGAGGGAAACAGTATGAGGTCATTATTCTTGGGCTCGGCGGTGGAAAGGTCCGGAAAGACGATGGTCACTCTGGGACTAGCGAAGAACTTCCCCGGAAAGGTCGGATTCTTCAAACCGTTCAAGGAGACCCTGATGGCGCTGGACGGCCGAGTGATCGACCAGGACGCCTACCTGATGAAAAAGGTGCTGGGCCTGCCGCAGACCGAGGAGGTCCTGAGCCCGTTCACCTATGACATGGAAAAGCCGGTCGAGATGGACCTGATCATCTCGAGCTACGAGAAGCTGAAGTGCAAGTGCGACCTGATGCTGATCGAAGGGACCAGGGAGATAACCACCGGTTTCCTGAACGACGTTTCCGGCATGGCCATCGCCGAGAAC
The DNA here is from genome assembly GCA_050014375.1 of Methanomassiliicoccales archaeon. Taxonomy (GTDB): domain Archaea; phylum Thermoplasmatota; class Thermoplasmata; order Methanomassiliicoccales; family UBA472; genus DASXVU01. The sequence goes on from JBEKDM010000055.1 coordinate 8,669, forward strand.
ACGCAATCGGACGTGGTCCTGATCTCTCGTGCTCGGTCATCGGACCTGGACAAGATCGCCATGCTGAAGCACATGATGCGTCGTTATAAGGTGAACTTCCGGGGCGTCATCCTCAATATGAACGACGACCCTAGCGTCCCGAAAATGCTGGAATCGAAACACATCCAGGTGCTGGGATCGATCCCCCCGCTGAAGGAACTGTGCCGGTTCAACGTGAAGGAGGTGGCGGACGCGTTGGGAGCGACCGTCATCGTGGCCGAGGACCACATGGACAAGATCGTCGAGGAGGTCATGGTGGGGGCAATGACACCGGAAACGGCGCTCCGCACGATGAGGCGCTTCGCCAACAAAGCGATCATCACCGGCGGCGACCGTTCGGACATCCAGATGGCCGCGCTCTCGACCGACACGTCGTGCCTGGTGCTCACCGGCGGGCTCTACCCTGACCGCCAGGTCGTAGCCAAGGCATACGATCTGGGAGTCCCGATACTCTTGACGCGCCAGGATACGCTGAACGCCTCGGAGACGATCGAGCACCTGATTGCCAGGATCGATCCGGACGACACCGAGAAGATCGAACTGGTGGCCCGCACAGTGAAGGAGCACGTGGACCTGGACGCGGTGTACTCGGAGTGAATCTATCGGTTCCTCTGCTCACGTTCCCTCGGCGGGTTCTTGAACAAAATTGATATCCCCCTTGGATATTGTTCCGGGGCATGGTAACTGAAGTACACGCAGCGCACATCCTAGTCAAGACCGAAGCCCATTGCAAGGACCTCCTGACACAGATCAAGGCCGGAAAAAAGTTCAGCGAAGTAGCCATGAAGAACTCCGAATGCCCCTCTGGCAAGAAGGGTGGCGACCTGGGTTGGTTCACAAGGGGAAAGATGGTCAGGGAGTTCGAGAACCCGGCATTCGCCGGCAAGAAGGGTGACATCGTCGGCCCGTTCAAGTCCCAGTTCGGATGGCACTTGATGTGGATCATGGACCAGAAATAAATTCTTCTCCGATGACGGCAGGCAGGTCCTTTTCCGGACCGCCCGTCCTTGACAACCTTTTTCTCGTCATTCGTCATTAATCTGGCAATGAGCGATGGTCAGGAAGTTCCCGGACCGGAAACCCCGGTGCAGAACCCATACATCGATCAGCGGTACCATTACACATATGGCCCCCCTGCACCGAGGTCCGACCGCTCGACGGTTCTGATTGTTATCGTCATTGTTGTTGTGCTACTGGCGGTGGCCGTCATGGGCGCATTCGTTCTCCTCCGGTCCGCCCGTGTCCCGGGCCTCGATGATCAAGGAACGACCCCCGATACCTCCCTGCCAGACCGGGACAATGACGGACATCCTGACTCAACCGACTTGTTTCCCGACGACCCTTCGGAATGGTCGGATGGGGACGGTGACGGTATCGGGGACAACGCCGACCCGCTATTCGATGACCTGGACAACGACGGTTTTCCCGACACGACTGACCTGTTCAAGGATCGGGACGTCGGTATCCTAGTAAGTCTGTATTCGGCCAAGGTCTTGGACCGGGTCGATACTCTGAGCAACGCCGCTCAGGTATACTTCACGCTCTCCATAGACGGCGCGTATAAGGGGAGGATCGACAATGCTGGATATGTTTGGGATGCCGATGTCGGCAGCAAATTCACGGTGAACGACAGCTACCGCAACAACGTTAACGATACGCAGCGGTTCTCCAACATCTCGATCTCGATGTGGGACGAGGACTTCATCAGTAGCGATGACGTGATCGACATCGATGGACATTCCCAATCAGCCCGGTCTCTGGACATCATGTATGACCTATTGACCGGTAACTGGACGGGTGATGATACCACCGGGATCGCGGACGGATCGCTGGATGGCACGCAATCCTCGGATGATGACGATGGGACGTTATGGTATGGGATAACCACCGTCACCATGATCTCTAACAAGGAATACATGTGGGAATACGACAGCAAGTCCTATTCGCTCGACCTTACCGTGACCGCCCAGGACTACTATTCTTATCATAACAACGGCGCAGACAGGAGCCCGCAGGTGGAATCGAAAATGAAAGCGTTTGTTACCTCAGGTGACCCGGTCGTGATCGACCTGGCCCAGAAGCTTAAAGCGATCGCTATCAGCAACGGATTCAACCAGGAGCAGACGGAGAACTTGGCGTTGTCGTTCTGCCAGGGGATCAAGTATTCATACGACAACATCTCCGAAGGGCCGGATGAATACTGGCGATATTCGGTCGAGACGTTATACGACGAAACAGGCGATTGCGAGGACAAATCGATACTGTTCGCATCTGTGACCGAAGCAATGGGGTACGATTCGGTCCTCCTGCTGATGACCGGGCACATGGCTGGCGGCATCGCGTTGCCAGACAATGGCGGCACGTATGTCGAATACGGGGGAGTGAATTACTATTATTGCGAAACGACCGGGGTTGGCTGGCTGGTGGGGGAGTTGCCGTCTGACGTGGAAGGGGAACAGGTCGAAGTGGTGCAGGTGTCCTGATCAGCGGATGACGGACACTTCGCTGGAACCATCGGCCAGCTCCTTCACGCCGATGACGTTGCCCATGAGGTCCTTGACCTCCTCGATGTGCGTGATCAGGATTATTTGCCCGAACTGCTTGGACAGGCCGGTGAACGTCTGCATGATGTTCCTCTTGCGGATCGTGTCCTGAGAACCGAAGATCTCGTCCAACACCAGGAAATTGATGTTGCTTCCGGAGCGCTCGGCAATGACCCGTGAGATCGCCAGGCGGAGGCATAGGTTGGCCAGGTCGGCCTCGCCCCCGGAGAACCGGTCCAGCGGATATTTCTGCCCCTTGTCGTATATGTTTATGTTGTAGTCCTCGTCCAGTTCCATGCCGTTGTACTTGGCCTCGGTAAGTTCCTCGAACAGCCCGGAGGATATCTCCGACAATGTCGGAACGATGCGCGATATGACATTGGAACGGAACACCTTCATCACCTCGCCCAGGACTGCCAGTGTCTCGCTCTCCTTCTGGATCTCCCCGACCCTGGATTCGACCTCGGCCAGTTGTTTTAGCTGCTCTTCCCTTCCGGCGATCTCCGCGTTCTTCCGGTCTATGCTGTTCTGCAGGGAGTAGGTCTCTTTGGCCTTCGCCTCCCTTCTGTCCCGGACCTCCAGGTACGATCGTCTCGCCTTTTCAAGCAGTTCATCGCTGTGGCCGGATAGAGCCATCTTTTCCCGGGCAAGCTTGATTTCTTCCCGCTCGGAATCGACCTGTCTTTCTAGTGTTCCCTTTTGCGATTCCACGTCTGAGAGGCGCTTGGCCTCGATGATCAGCTGGTTGTATTGGTCTGAGGTTCTTTTCAGGTTGATGAGTTCTTTCTTGAGCCTTTCATAGGCGATCGTATCAAAGTCGACCGCTCCGATCCGGGCTATCGCCGAGTCGGCGTCGGCTGTCTCCAGCTTGGTCTTTTCGATCTGGTCCTCCCAGCCTTTTATGGAAGATGCCAAGCGCGTCTCGTCGATGACGTCCTTCCTCAGCTTTTGCAGCCGGGAATCGATGTTGCCGCGGACCTTCTTGTTCTTTTCCAGTTCCTCGTCCGCAGCCACCAGTTGCGAGGAGAGGTCAACCAATTGAGACCTCATCTCCGCGATCTCCCTGACCATGAGGTCCAGCAGCTTTGAGTAATGTTCCGCCAGTGTCCTTTCGCAAGTGGGGCATTTGCTATCCGGGCCGATGGCTTGGATCTCGGACCGCTTCTTCTCCCGGGAAGCTACGTCCCTTTCCACCCGCCGCACCTCCCCCCTGAGCCAGTCTGCCTTGCGGTTCGACGTGGCGATGTTCTCCTCGGCATGCTTCAGGTTCTCTTCCACAGATGTAAGGTGCTTGGAAGGTTCCTTGAGCTCCACCAGTTCCTTTCTTGATCTGGTGATCCTCTCCTCCAGCGAGATCGACTCCTTTTCCAGTTTGGAACGCCGGGAGCGCTGGTAATCGAGCTCCATGAACAGGGACCGGGACGATTCCATCGAGTCCTTGCGGGCCACGGACTCCAAATATTGACGGTTCGCAACTTCCAGCTCGGCCGCCCTTCTGCCTTTTTCCTTCAGGGACACGATGTCGTTGGCGAGGCGTTCGATCGCCTGGACGTTCCGTTCCATCCCGGCGCGAACCTCGGCCGCCCTCTGTTGGTGGACGGAAAATTCCCTGAACTTCGCCTCGGCCTGGTCCCATTCCGCCTTGACCACGTTGGTGCGCCTGTCCAGAGCCTCGAGGAGCCGGCCTTGTTCCTGAAGGGACGATTCCAGCTGGGTCACGTCTCCTGTCAGTGTCGACCGTTCCGCCTCGATCCTTTTCCTTTTTTCCTGGCCATTCGCCTCGAAGAGCAGAAGGTTCAGGTTCGCCAGTTCCATGCGTTTGCCCTTGGCGTCCTTGTCGATCTCGACCACGACGTCGTCCAGCACGTCGATCTCAAGCATCCGGAGGATGGTCTTCTTGCGATCCGCCGGGCGGAGCGTCGAAAGCGCGTTCAGGTCCTTCTGCCGGGCGAAGACCGATATGAAGAATGATTTGTAATCCATACCCAGACGGTCGACGATCACCTCGGTCACACCTTTGTCGGTTCGGGCGGACAACGAGCCGTTGACGCTGAGCATGGCGTCAGAAACGCAGTTCTTGCCTTTGATGGTCCGGACCACGCGGTAATGGTCTGGTCCCAGATCGAACTCCAGTTCCACCGAGCAATCGTCATTCGGTCCGGCAGACGAGCTCCTGATCCCTTCCTTGGTGGTGCGCACGATCGAGGACTCGTTACCATACAAAGCCCAGGCGATCGCCTCCACCAGGCTGGATTTGCCTGAGCCATTCTGGCCAATGATGCCTACGATCCCGTCAGGGAACTCCACCCGGGCATTGCGGAACTTGCGGTAGTTCTTCAGCTCGAGGTACCTCAGCTTGATCCTTCCAGCCCCCTTTTCAAGTACTCGAGCCCCTTCGCCCGCACCTCGTCCTTGCTCACCCGTTCGACCGGGTATTGGTCCAGGAACGACGAGTATTCCGATTCCAGAGAGTCGATGCTGGCGTTCTTCCACTGCACCGATGAGTTCTCCTGGATCACCTCGAACTTGGGCTCGAAGTGCGTCGCCAACGATGCCTTCTGAACGATACGGTTGAAGTCCACCGATTTGTAGAGGGAGGACGGGACCCGATTGACGATGAGCCGGACCATCCTTCCTTCCATCGAGACCGTGTCTAGGACGTTCGATATCTCCTCCATGAGCGAGGCCGTGTCCATGCCGGAGGCGTCGATCGGGCCGAGGTCCATCATCTCCCTGGCGGCGAGCTTTACGAACTTGCGCTTCTTCGTATCCAGCTCGACCGTGATGAAGCCTTTCGCCTCATCTGCTTCGGCAAAGGATAGCCGTTCGATCGAGCCAGCGTAGTAAGCGTTATCGGCGGCGCTGGAATAATTGTGATAGTGACCGAGGGCGATGTAATCCATGTCCGATCGTAGGTAAGAGGACGGAACGATGGTCTCGTTGAACTCCCCCATCTTGAAAACGTTGAGCCCGGAGACACCGGCGTGAAGCGTCTCCACGTTGTAGTTGGCGTCGGCATCGGGCCGGACCTTGTCCAGCTCAGCGAACAACGCGTCGCTTTCATTATGGGGAACGGCATGGACGGTCAGGTCGTCTTGAACGACCCGTTCATAGATGCCGCTATAGACCGCCCTGACACCGCGAACGTGCTCAAGGATCTTGAACACGCTGCCGGTCTCCCTCAGCCTTGGTGTGGAATGATTGCCGGCGATCACCACCACCGGAATTCCGGCCGCAGTGATGCGGGCCAGGTTGTCCAGATTCTGGCGTACGGCGTCGCCAGCCTCTTGGGGAGCCCAGAGTGCGCCTGGCAGACCGTTCTTGGGAGGAGTGGGCGGGCAGACCTCGCCGGGGAAGAGCGGCAGGCAGAGCCAGATGGCA
>JBEKDM010000056.1:0-14605 GCA_050014375.1 Methanomassiliicoccales archaeon
CATGGGAAAATCTCCGACGTCGTCCTCATCGAACGACTGGATATGCGAATCGCCCACGATGAACTCGTACAGATGGGCGTCCTCCCAACCGAACGATCTCTGGATGACTCGGTGCAGTTCATGGAAGGTTATTTGGGAGTTGACCTGCACGAGACGCCAAACCTTGACCGGCATGTCCTTCAGGGTGATCTTGAGGTCGACTAGAGTGTCTGAAGGCACCTTTACCGACACGGGTTCCAATGGTTTGACGGATTTATTCTTGGCCATTACCGAGACAATTCCCGGAAGGAGCTTGACGAAATCCTCCGGAAAATCGTTCGACCGGGTCAGCGCAGCGACTCGCCATGGTTCGACCTTGGTTCCGTTCCTGTCTGGAAAGCGGTCCTCGTGCCCGCGTAAGGTCCTGAGCCTCGATTCGATCTCAATGCTGGATATATTGTACGGATCGTTTTCTGAGCCGTCCATCGTCCTCATGCCGCCGATGAGCTCCGGCAGTTGATCTGTCCGATCGCGGTCCTTCCTGACGATCTTGCCCCGGCATTCCGGTCCTTCTTTTTCGTCAATGATATGGACCAGGATGGCTCCTGATGCAAACTCAGATATCCGAAGGGTCTCGTTCTCGAGCCCTTCCAGTTGAAGCGTGCTGCCACGATATTCAAAGTGATGATATCGCCCGTCGGCCCAGCCCATAAGTACGGATATCAAGCGATGCAATTCGTTGAGAGTGGTATCGGGGTGGACGATGACCCGGCGCCATACCGGGGGCCTCTTTCCTTTTACCTGGATACGAAGCTCCACCGCGTCCTTGATTCTACTGATGGGACGGACCTGGAAAGATTGCATTTTGATCGGAGATGATTCATTTTCAACATATTTCTGAATTGCTACCCCCGTAATGATCGTTCCATGATAGGACGTGGATGTGATGGGAACCCCCGTGGTCGAGTTCATCAGGATCAATCCCTAAGGCAGTCAAGATAAACCTCGATGGACATCGGGGTTTCGGAGAGCGGCCGAGATGAGGGTCCCACCGAGCACCGAGCTGTGGAAAGTGCTGATCGCGACATGGAAGAGGATGAACCAGGAGGAGCCCTGGAAATGGCTGGACGAGAACCAGCTCATCGGCGTGGTGGACCCGTTCTACCAAGAAGTGGGTTTCTGCCGCTTCGTAGGGCAGAGACCGGAGGAGGTGCCCGGAATGTACCTCCTGCTCGGCACGCAGGGATTGGCCGGATTGATAGCGCAGCGGAACCATCCGGACATGGGTCCGATGGAATTGATGACGGTGAGATCACATCTCGAGGCCAGCACATCGAACAAGTCCGCCCTGGAGAGGTACGAGACCGATGCCATCAAACGGCTGAGGTTGAAGTTCTGGGGGAAACTGGCCGCTCTTCCGGGCCCAGTACCCGGGATTCATGCCGCATGCCGTGGATTTCGATGAGGCGAGGACGCTCCTGCTGGCTTTGGAACAGGCGCTGGACGTTGCCGGGAGAGTGAAGAAGGACCCCAGCCTAGTCTGGAGCTGGAACGATGTGACCCAACCGATCTTCACCCGCACCTCGGAGATCAAGGATGACCGGATCGTTTGGGCCGATGCACAGTGGCAGCCCCGGCCGGTCATGACCAGGGTATCCATCCTGCCGGATGAACTGATTGACGACTTCAAAAAGACAATTAGCAAGAAGCCTCAAGGGACGGGCACATTGTACCTTGGCTGCCCTTACCTGATGAACATGGTCACAGAGGAGAGCGACGGTCTGTTAAGGATGCCCCGGACCATGGTGTTCATCGATGCGGTCACTCATGAGACCATGAAGTTTTCTGTCTTCGGCAAGAATATGGATGTCATGATGCCCTTCGCCCTAATCGACGGACTTATGGCCGGAAAGGAGATACCGCGAAAATTGCTGGTCTCCAACGATTTCAGCGAGGCGCTGGTATCGGACATCGTCCCGCGGCTGGGCGTCGAGGTACTGAGGATGGTTGACCATCCAGAAGCGGAGACGGCAGCCAACAAGGCCGCGCAGGACTTCGAGAATGAGCAGCTCGAGGGAAACAAGAGGGAGGATGCAGCCAGAAGGAAGTGAAGAGAAGCAATATCTGGCTGCCTAGAGCTCCGTTGAAATGAGCACTGGCGCGGTTTCTTGATTATTGGCAATGCCTGTCTGCAGGATCGATGTACTTTTACCTTCGAAGGATTTTGCAGTCGTTTTATTTTTCTTGGATGAAAATCGCCAGCTATCACAATGAACCAAAAATAGTAGATTTTGACGAGCGGCGCATGACTGCGACGGCCGTCATTGGGTTTTGCGACCTATTTAATCGACGACGATCGCGCTGTTCGGGCACTCGTCCACACAAGCACCGCAATCTACGCAGTCCTTCTCGTTGACGACGGCGATCTCAGCAACCTTGATGGCTCCCTGTGGGCAGACATCCTCGCAAGCACCGCATCCTACGCACTCTTCGGCCTTTATCTTTGCAGCCATTTGAAGCACCTTTACGCCCTGAACCCGAAGCTTATTATAAAATATTTTGGTACGAATCTTCGTGTGTCGGGATGAAGGTCATATCCTCTGGCTATCATCTGTTATTGTGCCTTCCTACTAAGCTGGTCAGCCTTTCCTGCCCTACCGGACGACCAAGACCTAACACCTCGTTCTCTTTATTAGCGCCTCTGATATGCTACCGACGAGAAGGCCTTTTGCGCCGTGCAGCCCTCTGCTTCCGGTGATGATCATATCCGCATGGTTCTCCTCCACGAACTTCAATATCTGGGCCACCGGGTGACCGTGGAGCACTTCCGATCTGGCAGTGACCCCTTCGAAGTTGGCGATCTCCAACTCCTGATAGATGATACAGGTCGCTGGACACCTTGAAATAATGACATGAGCATGACATCCTCGTGGAGCTCGTATCGGGGAAACTGCTGACATCCGACGGATTCATCGATGCCCACGTGGAGTTCGAGAACGGCGTGGTGAAGCACGTCGGTGACGGACCCGCAATAGGGGCAACGGCGGAAGGTGTGATCGTCCCGACCTTCATCAACAGCCACACTCATATCGCCGATTTCGTCGTCCCGGTGGACACGCGGCTTTCCCTGGAAGAGCTGGTGGCGCCGCCACATGGTCTGAAGCACCGGATGTTGTCGAGCATCTCGGCCATGGACTTGACATGTTCGATGGTCTACCTTTCGAAGTTCATGTTCTCCCGGGGCATCTCTAGTTACATCGATTTCCGCGAAGGTGGGGTCGAAGGAGCGAAAGCGTTGGCCTCGGCCCGTGGCAACGGAGCGGAACCGGTCATCATGGCCCGTCCTTCAGGCCTGAAGTACGTGCCGGAAGAGATCGACGCCCTGCTCGAGGTTGCTGACGGAGTTGCCGTTTCATCCATCACCGACTGGGACTACGGTGAATTGAAATCTCTAGCCATGCATGTAAAAGAAAAAAATGGCCGGTTCGCCATCCATGCTTCCGAACGCATCCGCGAGGATATCGGACGGGTGCTGGACCTCGACCCTTGGTTCGTCGTGCACATGACCGTGGCGACGAAAGACGATGTCGCCGAATGCGCCCAGGCGGACGTGCCCATCGTCGTTTGCCCCCGTTCGAACCTGTTCTTCGGTTCCGTCCCGCCGTTGAAGATGATGCTGGACACCGGAGCGAATATAGCGTTGGGCACGGACAACGCCATGGTCTCGATGCCGGACATGTTCCAGGAGATAGAGATGGCAGCCCGCCTTCTTCGTTCCCAGGGAATGCGCGATCTGACCCCTCTTATTGATATGGCCTTCGCAAATGCACGAATACTTTTAAATCGAAACGACTCGTTTAACATACAACCAGGGACTCCATGCGATTTCATGGTCCTGCGGTCCAAAGGGGGAGATCCCCTGACCGATCTGGCGCTGAGGTCCAGCCCGGACGACCCGTCAATAGTCTGCCACGGGAAACATATTTGGAGGAAATGAAAATGAATCTGTTCAAGAACATATTGATACCCACGGACGGTAGCGAATACACCAGGGCCGCGATAAGCAAGGGTCTGGAACTGGCAAAGTTGATGGGTGCAGACGTGACGGCACTGTATGTAGTGGACCAGACCTCGTTCATCAATTTCCCGATGGATTCGACGGTGGTAAGCGTCTACTCGCTCCTGGAGAAGGAAGGCAAGGACGCGATCGACTACGTCAAGTCGGAAGGTGAGAAGCTGGGGGTCAAGGTCGTCACCTCGATCCTCGAGGGATCGCCGGCTCGCAAGATCGTAGAGGCGTCGTCAACGCATGACCTGGTGGTCATGGGCACGCTCGGAAGGACGGGTTTCTCAAAATTACTGCTGGGCTCGGTGGCCGAACGCGTCATACGCTTCGCCAGGTGCCCTGTTCTTGTCGTGAAGCCAGAAACGGAGGTGGAACCTTGACCACGGTCGGAGAGGTAATGACGTCAAACCCCATCGTGGCCCAGGTGCCCGGATCCCGGAACGAGGTCCTCAAGGTCATGGTCAAGCACAACCTGACCGGACTGCCGGTCGTGAGGCGCAGCGACGGTTCGCTGGCCGGTATCATCACCAGGCAGGACATCTTTGACAAGCCGGACGAGGACCAGGCGGCGCTGATCATGAACCGCGAGCCGGTCACGATCAGCCCCAGGGCGGAGGTGGAGGAAGCGGCGCGCATTCTATTGCACCGGAACCTCAGGCATCTGCCGGTCATCGACGGCGACAAGCTGGTCGGCATACTGACGCCGACGGACCTGCTATCGGTCGTGGAGAAGAAGAACATCTCCACCCCGGTGGAGAAAGTGATCCGCTCAGCCTGCATCCCGATCTACCACGGTGCACCATTGGCGGTGGCGTCGATCACGCTCAAGGTGAGCAAGGCGTCGGCATTGGCCGTACTGGACGACACTGGCCGCCTGATCGGCATACTGACCGACCGGGATATCTTCAACAAGAGCTATGTGAACGGTTCCGTGGCGATGGAGGAACTGGGCATACCGCAGGACGAGGACGAGTGGACCTGGGACGGGCTACGGAACGTCATGAAGCTGTGGTACGAGGTGTCGAAGATCGACCTGCCGGGACTGCCGGTCCGGGACATCATGGTGCGCAATCCGATGACCGTGTTCAAGAAGACATCGATCTCCGAAGCCGCCCGCATAATGCGCAAGAACGATTTCGGGCAGTTGCCGGTGAGGGACTCCAAGGACAACCTCCAGGCGATGATCTACGACCACGACGTCATTTCGATATTGGCGGAAGATTAAGATAGGTCCGTTGAATCATTGAGGAGGATCACATGGCTGATGTTAACTCAGGGGACATCCTCTCCCTGTGCAAGCGGAGGGGATTCATTTACCCCTCTTACGAGATATACGGCGGCATCGCCGGGCTGTTCGACTATGGCCCGCTAGGCTGCACCATGAAGACGAACGTCATGAACCAGTGGCGCCGGATCTACGCGTTGGAGGAAGGCTTCCTGGAGATCGACGGCGAGACCATCGGTCCGGAAGCGGTCTTCAAAGCGTCAGGTCACGTGGACAACTTCGCCGACCTGCTCGTTTCCTGCGTCAAGTGCGACGAATCGTTCCGTGCGGACCACCTGGTCAAGGAACTGCACCCGAACCCGGGCGCGCTGCCGAAGCACGAGCTGGAAGAATTGATCTGCAAGAACAACGTGGTGTGCACCGCATGTGGCGGCGAGCTCTCCCACGTGGAAGAGTTCAACCTGATGTTCAAGACCAAGATCGGCCCGGGCAAGGGCCGGGTCGGCTACCTGCGGCCGGAAACGGCCCAGGGCATCTTCGTGAACTTCGCCAACCTGTACCGGCATGCGCGGGAACGGCTGCCGTTCGGCGTCATCCAGATCGGACGCGGCTACCGCAACGAGATATCTCCGCGGCAGGGCGTCATCCGGATGAGAGAGTTCAACATGATGGAGGCGGAGCTGTTCGTGGACCCAACGGACAAGCGCTGGCCGACGTTCAACTCGATCAAGGATGTCAAAGTGACGTTGGTCCCGAACACGTATATGGATATGGAAGAGAAGATCGAGATCTGTGTCGAGACCACGTTCGGCAAAGCCGTCGAGGACGAGATCATCGCGCACCAGACCATCGCCTACTTCCTGTGGGTGACACAAAGGTTCCTGACCGAGGCGGGCGTGGACCCTGCTCGTCTCCGATTCCGGCAGCACCTGAAGACCGAGATGGCACACTATGCCTGCGACTGCTGGGACGCCGAAGCTCTGCTCAGCTATGGCTGGACCGAGATCACCGGCATCGCCGACCGCGGCGCATGGGACCTGTCCAGGCACATCCAGTACTCCAAGGCCGACCTTACGGCGTTCAAGAGGTTCGACGAGCCGACGGAAGTGGAGAAGGACGCCATCAAGGCCAAGTTCGGGGCGCTCGGACCGGAGTACAAGGGCAAGGCCAAGAAGGTCGCCACCGCATTGGAGCAGACCGAACCGTCGAAGATCGTCGACGGCCTGGTCACGGTCGACGTGGACGGCGAGATGATCACGCTCGGGTCGAAGTACTATGAGGTCGTGCGCATCAAGGAAAAGGTGAATGGCGAGAAGATCATCCCGCACGTGATCGAGCCGTCCCACGGCCTGGACCGAATAATGTATACGTGCCTGGAGCATGCATACAACGTGACCGCCGAAGGTTACGTCACATTGAAACTGAAAGCAGCGACGGCGCCGATCAAGGTGGGCGTGTTCCCGCTCATGTCCAAGGACGACCTGGACAAGATCGCGATGGACCTGGATGCCAAACTGCGCAGGCACGGCATCACCACAGCATTCGATGATTCCGGCTCCATCGGCCGGCGCTACGCGCGCATGGACGAGGTCGGGACGCCGTACTGCGTCACGGTGGATTACGAGGCCAAGGAGAAAGGCCGCGTGACCATCCGCGACCGGGATACGACGCAGCAGAAGTGGATCCCCCTGGAGGATGTCGTGAAGGACATCGAGTCGCTCCTGAACGGAACGCCGTTCAGCGAGCTCAAAGGTGAGGCGAAAGTATAATCACCATTAGGCTCCAGTGATATCGGGGACGAAGATTCGTAAGAAGCTATAATAGCTTCCAGCTAACTATAGAACATTGAGGTGAACAAGAAATGGTAGGAGAGAACTTGGAAGCACTGAAGAGGCGGGAGATGCTCCGGTCGATCATCGACAAGAAGCAGATCTCCGAGCTCATAAACACAAAGTTCGAGACGATCGACCCGGAAACATCGTTGTCCGACGCGGTTGCGAAGATGAAGGCGGCCGACCTGTACGAGATCCCGGTGGTCGAGAAGAAGAAGCTGGTCGGTGTCCTGAGCTTCGGCTCCATGATCAAGAAGAGGGCGATGGTCGCTGGTATGAAAGTGAAGGGACTGATGGACATCCCGCCCGGAATAACAGCGGAAACGACCATCACCGAGGCGGCCGAGCAGTTCATCGCGACGAACTACCGTAACATGCCCGTGGTCAAGGGCACCAGCCTGGTCGGTATCCTGTCCAGGGCGGACGTGATCAAGATCGTCCAGGGAATCAAGGAGTTCAAGAACATCAAGGCGTCTGACATCATGACCTACGACATCACCGCGGTGGAGTCGAGGGAACCGATCCGGAACGCGCTGGAGATGATGAGGCGCATCGACGTCAGGACCATACCGGTGGTCGACGGGGAGTTCAAGCTGGCCGGAATCATCGGTATCCGCGATATAATCAACTTCTCCTGGACTGGCGGAAGGACGGCCAAGGAGACCCGCGGCGAGAAGGTAGGCAAGCGCGACCCGGTTGAGGTACGTGTCGACTCGATCATGCACCCGAACGTGACCACGATCGAACAGAAAACGACCGTCAACGAGGCCGTGAAGCTGATGCTGAAGCAGAACATCTCGACCCTGCCGGTCGTGGAGAAGGACATCGTGAAGGGCGTACTGACCGCGTACGACATACTGGAGCTGATGGCGTCGGTCCGCGAGAGGGACGTAGTCTACATGCAGATCTCCGGGCTCGAGGAGGAGGACCGCTACTCCCTGGACACTATGGAAAGGGAGATCCAGACGGAACTTGCAAAGATCTCCAAGATCCAGAAGCCGATGCTGTTCAACATGCACGTTCAGAAGTACAACGTCACCGGCAACGGGGCCAAGTATTCATTGACCGGGCGCCTGCACACGGCGCAGAAGGCCTACATCGCCAGCGCGGTGGAGTGGTCCCTGATGGGGGCGACCGCGGGCCTGATGAAGCGGTTCGACGAGATGGTCATGGAGAACAAGGAAGAGAAGATCGAGAAGCGTAAGAGGATGCAGTGATCCGCGTCCGCTTCGATCCAAACCTTTTCCAAATCCATTATCTCTTCTTTTCAGACTGGTTCTTTCTTTCTCATCTTTAAGGGACCAGTGCGTTTTGTCGATCGACCGCCGTTCCTTGTGTACGAAAAACGGTTCTGGTGGTCTTGAACTTGAACAGGAAATCGATTCCAGAACGCTGGAATGCTGCTGGCTGAAATGCTCATCCATGAAAGAATGTCCCGGATCCGGGGCGTTATTCAGTCATTAAGAAAATGTTTCGATCGGAATACAATCGAGAATGACCGAAATAGCTCCGCCTTCCGTCTGAGTCTTCACTGAACCCGTCCAAGTCCGTTAGGACTCAAAAACGAAGCCAGATGGGCGAAATTTAGGGTTGGGTGGCTATTACATCCAGGCATCCGAAAGAGGAAAATATTGAAAATAGCCAGTCATTAGAAATGATATAGATAAGAATATTACAATTATTATAAACAATATAAAAACAAGGTTTATTTATATGAATGCTATCCGTGGTTTAGTGCGGGAGAGGCACATACCCCCTCAGATTCCTCCAAACTCTGACGCTTATCAATTCTGGCCTCTCCCGCGCCCCCTAACTCCTAACTGTTCTACGACGCATTGACGCAATGCTTTTTACCACATCCACCTTTCCCCCTTCTGTCCATGGCACAATACGATGCGGTACCGACAGAGAGGAAATGGCAGGCAAAATGGAAGGAGTGGGAGATCTACAAGTTCGACCAGGAGTCGGACGCTCCGGTATATTCCATCGACAACCCGCCGCGGTACGCGTCCGGAGCGCTTCATCTGGGTCACGCCACAGGTTATTCGCTAATCGATTTCACAGCCCGGTACCACCGGATGCAGGGTTTCAACGTAATGTTCCCGCTGTGCTTCGATGTGAACGGCACTCCGGTGGAAGTGAAGGTGGAGAAGAAGTACGGCATCACGAAACTGACAAAGCCGCGCCAGGAATACATCAAGCTGTGCGAGGAGTTCGCTAACACTTTCATCGGCGAGATGATCAAGCAGTTCGAGATCCTGGGCGAGAGCATGGACCCCAGCGTCTATTATCAAACTGATGCTCCTTATTACCGACGCATCACGCAGATCTCGTTCCTGCAGATGCTGAAGCGCGGGCTGGCGTACAAAGGCAAGTACCCGGTCAACTGGTGCCCCCGCTGCATCACGGCTTTGGCGGACGCCGAGGTCGAGTACCAGGAAGGCGTGACGAATCTCAATTACATCAAGTTCAAGGTGGCCGATTCCGACGATCACATCGTCATTGCCACGACGCGTCCGGAGCTAATCTGCACCTGCCAGACGATTGCCGTTCATCCGAAGGATCAGAAATTAGCTCATCTCGTGGGCAAGGAAATAGAGACCCCGATCTTCTGCAAGAAGGTCAAGATCATCGCCGACGAAAAGGTGGACCCGAAGTTCGGCTCCGGCATCGTCATGATCTGCACCATCGGCGATAAGACCGACCTGGAATGGGTCATGAAATACAATCTGCCACTGGAGAAGGGGATCGATGAACAGGGCAGGATGACCGAGCTCGCGGGACCGTTCGCCGGCATGAAGGTCAAGGAAGCGCGTGCAGCCGCCATCGAGAGGCTGAAGTCCGACGGCCTGATCATCAACCAGGAGGTGCAGCCGCAGAACGTCTCCACGTGCTGGAGATGCCACGAGACGATCGAGTTCCTGCAGGTGGAACAGTGGTTCGTCAGGATCATGGACTTCAAGAAGGAGGTCATGGAGAAGGCGGACGAGATCGAGTGGTTCCCCGAGTTCATGAAAGTTCGTCTCCGAGACTGGGTCGAATCGCTGCAGTGGGATTGGGTCGTTTCCCGTCAACGTTACTTTGCCACGCCGATCCCGGTCTGGGAATGCGATTCATGCAAACACGTGGTGGCGGCGGAAGAGAAGGACTGCTACATCGATCCTACTGTCACACCGGCGCCTTACGACAAATGCCCCAAGTGCGGCGGCAACCTGGTCGGCTGCCCGGACGTGTTCGACACATGGATGGACTCGTCCGTTTCTCCGTTGTACAACACTTTCTGGATGCGGGACGAGAAGAAGTTCAAGAAGCTCTACCCTATGTCCGTCAGGACGCAATCGCACGACATCATCCGGACCTGGGCGTTCTACACCATCCTGCGTGAGTACCTCATCACCGGCCAGATCCCGTGGAAGGACATCATGATCCACGGGTTCATCATGTCGCCGGACGGGACGCCGATGCACACGTCGGCAGGCAACGTCATCGACCCCATGCCGCTGCTCGAGACGTACGGCGCGGATGCCATGCGCTACTATGCCTGCACCTGCGCTCTCGGCGAGGATAACGCATTCAGGGAGAAGGACGTCATCCATGGCAAGAAGCTCGCCACCAAGATGTGGAACCTGGGCAAGTTCGTGGAAATGGTGGTGAAGGAGAAGACGAAGGAGAAAGGATTGCACCTGATCGACCGGTGGATATTGTCCAAGTTCTCGAAGATGGTGCTTGCTACGACCGAGTGCTACGACCACTACCAGTTCGACAAGGCGATGAAGGAGGTGGAGCAGTTCGCCTGGCACGAGTTCGCCGACCACTACGTGGAGATGGTGAAGTCGAGGGTGAAGGACGATGACGATGAAGGCGTGCGTTTCACTCTTTACACCGTCTACCTGGGCATCATCAAAATGATGGCACCCATGATGCCGCACGTGACCGAGGACGCGTACCAATCGGGCTTCGCCGGCTTGGACGGGGCTAAGAGCATACATGTGGCCAAGTGGCCCGTCGCGGTCCTGTTCGACGAACAGGCGGAGAAGGACGGCGACCTGATCCGGGACGTCATCGGAGCGATACGCACTTACAAATCGGAACGCAAACTGTCGCTCAACTCCGAGATCGAGATGGTGGAGATCATCGGCGACGCATCAGAGAAGTTCGTCGGGTCCGAGGAGGACATCTCGTCCACGGTGCGCGCCAAAGAGCTCAAGCTGGCGTCAAAATTGAACCTGGAGGAGAAGGTCATAGCGCTGAAGCCACTGCTGGCGAAGATCGGGCCTGTGTTCAAGCAGAAGGCGAAGGAAGTCACCGACCGGATCAAGGCACTGGACACGGAGAAGGATTCCGACGCCGTGGCCAACAGCACCTACGAGTTCGAACTTTCTGATGGAACGAAGGTGACGTTGAGCCGGGAGTTCGTCGATGTCGAGAAGAAGATGACGCTCCAAGGCAAGGCCGTAGACACCGTCCAGGTCGGGGAGTTGCTCATCGCCATCCAACCGTGAACGGAAGAAACCTCTTCCCCTTTATCTTCTTGTTTTATGATCATCTCTGCGCCACGATGGCAATGAACCATGCCGCGAATGCCGCTCCAATAAGGATCAGTCCGGATTGCAGATGGGTCACGATGGTAAAACCGGAAAGGAAGGCAAAAAGCATGCCGATTATACCCAACCCGCCGCACACCCTGTAGCCGCGCCACATCGTTCTGATCGGCGTTATAATGGAATCGTGCATGAACCAGACGATGACAAGGAGCGCTATGATCGCCGCGTACTGTACATACTTCTCCGTCTCGTTAACGAACGTGTTGAAGAGTACACCGCCGGGGCTGAAACCTAACATGCCGAAAAGACCGAAGGTGAACATCGAGATTATCGGTTTCACAGAACGGTAACGTCTTCTGCGTCTCGTTATTCCCATCCCCCGGATGAGATGGCGTTTCCCTATTATAAAGGGACGAAACGACCTATATTTTTTTGCGATTTACTTGGCGATGGGTGTGCCAGTTGACGACAATAAGTTTAAATGGGATTTGCATATTCGTGGATAAGCACACACCGTGTGGGCGTAGTGTAGCTGGTTATCACTCGTGCTTGCCAAGCACGAGACTCGGGTTCAAATCCCGACGCCCGCACTCTTATACATATCCAGTAAAGTCAAATTTATTTTCAATCAGGGGGGTATTGACCTTTTCGGACCTGGCTACCTCTTGGGGCTTCGGTGCATTTCCCCACACTTTTTGTGCATCCGAGATAGCAGATTCAGTCGTCTTCCGGCAGTAATATTTCTCCGTGGTTTTTGTGCTTGAATGCCCCATCATCCGGGACACGGCATCGATGGGGACACCCATGTCGACGTTCATCTGACCGAAGGTGCGACGACAGGCGCGATTGTCATACTTGACTCCAGTCTGGGCGATTACCTTTGCTCTAAGCTTGGATAAGTGATTAGGTGAGAAATACCCATCTCCGCCCTTCTTGATTGCTTGTATGGCAGGGAAGAGTGCTTCACAGGTCGGAGCTTTCTTGGCAATGATAGCCGCCCTGACTCTTACATACCGAATAAGGAAGGGTATTCCATCGGGATGAATACCGGTATCTCTAGCCAGCCCATAGCTGTCTTCTCCCTTGACGTGCTCGGTATGGATTGTTCCTTTGGCCAAATTGAGGTCACCTATGGTTGCCAGTCTTAGCTCTTTTGGTCTCAGACCAGTACAGATGCCAATCACGGTTATACCGTATCCAAGCATTAGCTGCCAGTCAGATTCATTCGCATTGTTTGCAGCCTGGATTATCTTCTTGCGGTCCTCATCTGAAATCGGGCCATACCTCTGGAACGCCCTCTTAGGGAAACTCTGGGCGAACCGCATCCGAGTCATGTCCATCGCACCGTTCCCGATGAAATGAAGCAGACTATTCAGCGAGTCTATATTGTGACTGATTCCCGATGGCTTCAATCCTCTAGCCTTCAAGAGTTTCAGGTAAGCCAGTATTTCCTTTTCAGTCATCTTCCAAGGATTATATTGGCCGATTTCACCCGATTCCACCAATGACCTAAAATCCTTGTCCATGCGCCTCAGCCTTCTTTCGTACTCAATCCATGTTGCTTCCGCCAGTAGACCTTCCATCGCCTCAAGATACTGGTTGGCGGCGTCTAGGAAAGGGTACCGGCCCATTGACCTCGCCCCCCTCTTAGACCCACGCCGCTTGTGCACCGATTTGTCCACGGAGGGCTTACTGCCGCTACGTCCTTGCGTAGCATTTTTGCCCTCACGGGAGTAATTGATGGAACGGCCTGTAAACTTATCGACCGTTTTCGAAGCCCCGCCTTGGGATGTCGACCGATGTTTAGCTGGCCTCATCCACCGAAGTGCTCCCCTTTTTGTACCCAGCCCGCCGAAGCCGTTGCTTTACCGCTTGATGACTTAGCCCGATCCTATTGCCAATCTCGCGAAGGCTCAGTCCCTCTGTCCGAAGTCGGATGATTTCCTTGTCTAATTGGGGGTTGGGCGGCCTCCCCAGGCGCTTCCCTTGTGCCTTTGCCCTCGCTAAGCCATCCTTCGTCCTTTCGCTGATTAGTTCAAGCTCCAACTCAGCGATGGCGCCCAGTACGGTGAAAAGGAGTTTTCCCATGGCATTGTTGGTATCTATTTGTTGATCCGAGCAGACAAGAGTGACCCCAAAGCGGTCCAAATCCTCCAACATCGTCAGAAGTTGTTTGGCAGACCTCGCTAGACGGTCTAACCGGACGATAAGGATAGCATTGTAGTGCCTTGCCCTGCCCTCTCTGAGCATCTTCTCTAGAGTAGGTTTTACGGATGCGGCTCCGCTGACGTAATCGTGGAACTCCGCATAGATATCCCAATCATGCCTCGAAGCGTATTCCCGCAGTTTGCGTAGCTGATTCTCTGGCTCCTGGTCCTTGTCGGCTCGAGAGACCCGGGCATACAAGGCCACCCGAATATGGGAATTATTTATGCTCATCTGGCCAACCCCCAAGACAGGGCAGAATAATCTGAGTATCCCAGGAATCCCACGTCCCTGCCTACTATTCTATAGATTGACGCATTTCTCCTCCCTGTGAAAGTGAAATACCTGGGATAAGCGGGATTTCGACTAGCTGGCCAATTTGCCATGAGCGCCTCTGCAGTCATAGCGTTGTCTGTCCCCCATCTGAGACGCGACCGGTATCATCGTTGAGGCGGATCCCGATCCAAACCCTCTTGCGGTCCTTCTTCGAGCTCATTCTTCCCTCAGATAGTGTTGGCACACAAGAGAGCAACTTTTTCTTGAAGGTCTTATCCAGAACGGGCATTAGCTTGCGTTGTCGGCAGTACTCCCGATACTTGTTGTAAAATAACTCCTTGTAGGTCCTTGCTGCAGGAGTTTCGACCCCGTCCTCCAACCCACCATCATCGATGGTGCACATTTCTTCGACGAAGAAATGGACAGAGTCGCTGAGACGGGCGTACTGCTCCCTGGTTTGTTCGATGGTCAGGGCGTT
>JBEKDM010000057.1:0-14304 GCA_050014375.1 Methanomassiliicoccales archaeon
GGGTGCGCAAAGCCAGGCATCGCAAGTCGACGAAACGGCGAGAGAGATGAAGAGTATATCGTCATCTGTGGAACAGGTTGTGGCTCGTTCACTGGCAGCATCCGAGTCGGCCAAGAAGGCCAACGAGAGCGCCAACGCCGGTAAGGTGACCGTGGAGACCACGATCAAGAAGATGCAGGAGATCCAAAAGGTCGTGGTGGAGAGTGCGAAGGTCATCGAATCCCTGGGCAAGAGGTCCGAGGAGATCGGAGAGATCGTCGACGTGATCACCAACATATCAGACCAGACCAATCTGCTCGCGCTGAACGCCGCCATTGAAGCGGCGAGAGCAGGAGACCAGGGACGCGGGTTCGCCGTGGTCGCAGAAGAGGTCAAGAACCTGGCCGAGGACTCGCGTGAGGCCGCAGAACGCATCGCCAAGATGATCAAGGAGGTCCAGAGCGAGACCGGCAAGGCCGTCGAGGCCATGCACCGGGGCACAAAGGAGACCGCCGAAGGGATGCAGTTCGTCGAGCTGACCGGAAAGGCGTTCGGGGACATTCAGGGACTGGCTGCCACAACCACCGCCGGCGTCATCGAGATATCCAATCTGATGAACTCCCAGAAAGAAGGGACCCAGCGGGCGGCGAAATCGGTGGACGGGATCGCAAGCATCGCAGAGGAGACCGCGTCGGCGGCCGAGGAATCAGCGGCTTCGACCGAAGAGCTGACCGCCAGCATGGAAGACATGACCGCCAGGGCCCAGGCACTGTCGGAAATGTCCGTGAACCTGCAGAAGATCGCGGGACAATTCAACATCGGAGCGGGAGATGTTTCGGCACCTGCGAAAGGTGAGGCGCCGAGACAGGCCGCTCCGAAGAAAGCGACGGCCATGAAAGCCCCCTCGAAAACAACGAGAGGGGACGAGGCGAGAATGCCGAGCAAGGTCAAAGAAGCCCTTCGTAAGAGGGGCATTGAGGCAGAGAACTGAGGTGTCAATATGCGCAGGAGAAGAGAGAAGGTCGAGCTTACCGGCGACGAGGAACAGATAGTATCTTTCCAGCTCGGAAAGAGCACGTTCGCCGTGAGCGTCAATCAGGTCAGAGAGATAGGGAAGGTGCAGGACATCACCAAGATACCCAAGATGCCAGATTACATCGAGGGTGTCATGAACCTCCGGGGCCAGATCACCACGGTGATCGACCTCAGGAAGAGGTTCAACATCGACGATGGCGTAGGCGGAAGGACCGCTCAATCGCGCATCATCGTGGCCGAGGTAGGGGACAACCAGATCGGCATCATCGTGGACTCGGTGGAAGATGTCATGCGAGTGCCCAAGAACAGCATATCGCCGCCACCGAAGACGCTCGCGTCCGCAATGGATGCGGAGCTCCTCACCGGCATATGCAAGCTGCAGGACAAGCTGGTCATGCTGCTCGATCTAAACAAGATCATGCTATCCAAGGAAGAGATGGAGAACGTGTACAAGATCAAGGATGAGAAGAAAGGAGAGATATCGGTATGAGCGACCCAAAGAAGGTTCTGATCTGTGATGACTCGATCGTCATGCGCAAGATGATCAACGACATCCTGTCCCGGAACGGTTTCAATGTCGTTGGACAAGCGAAGAACGGCGTTGAGGCCGTTGAACTCTACTCCAAGCTCCAGCCAGACCTGGTGACGATGGATATCATCATGCCAGGCGAGCCAGGCGTAGAGATCGTGAGGAAGATAGTAACGATCGACTCCAAGGCCAGGATCATGATGGTCACCGGACTGAGCCAGAAGAACCTGGTTCTGCAAGCGATGGAGAACGGGGCACGCGAGTTCGTGGTCAAGCCGTTCGACGAGTCCGCCCTGCTGGAAGCGGCGGCCAAGACAATAGGATGAAGTGTGAACAAGATGGATGGACCAATCCGAGTGCTGGTGGTTGACGATTCGCTGGTAATGCGCAAGATCCTCACGGACCTGTTCCAAGAGGACAAGGGCATCAGTGTCGTGGGCACGGCAAGGAACGGGAAGGAGGCGTTGCAGAAGATACACGAGCTTTCCCCGGATGTCGTGACCTTGGACATCGAGATGCCGGAAATGGACGGCATTACCGCGCTGAAGCAGATCATGAGGGACATGCCATGCCCGGTCATCATGATCAGTTCCGCCGACAAGAAACAGGCGGACATCACGATGAAGGCGCTCGAGCTAGGGGCCATCGATTTCATACCAAAGACATCTGGATCGCTCTCACTGGACATCGAGAAAGTGGCCAAGACGATCATTGAGAAGATAAAGATCGCAAGCAAGGTGAAGGTGAAGGCCACCTCCCCGGTCCACAACATCATGGACCATCATATCAGGGGTCTCAAAGGCGATCGGTTGGTGCTGATCGGTTCCTCGACCGGAGGACCCAAGGCCCTGCCAGAGGTCCTATCGCGTCTGCCTGGGGATATTCCGGCGGCGATATTGGTGGTACAACACATGCCTGAAGGTTTCACCAAGTCGTTCGCGGAACGGCTGAATTGGTCAACTTCCCTGGAAGTAAAGGAGGCGGAGGAAGGGGATGAGCTGAAGCGGGGCCATGTGCTCATAGCACCGGGCAATCGCCACATGGAGGTCGTCGGTAACCACGTGCATTTGAACGACGACCCGAAGATCCATTTCGTCCGCCCTGCCGTGGACGTGATGATGAAGACGGCGGCGCCGATCTATGGCAAAAAGATCGTGGGCGTGGTACTGACTGGGATGGGCTACGATGGGGCAGAGGGAATGAAGATGATAAAGGAGTTCGGGGGCAGGACCATCGTGCAGGACGAGGCCTCATGCGTCGTCTATGGCATGCCCAAGGCAGTGGTCGACTCCCACGCAGCGGACATGGTCGTCCCGCTGGAGGACATCGCGGACCACATCATGATCGCATTGAAGGACTAGGGGTAGTTCTAATGGTTGACAAATCGAAGTATCTGGACGTGTTCATCGAGGAGGCTAGGGAGAACCTACAGGGCGTGAACAATGTCCTGCTTGAGCTGGAGGAGAAGGGCTTCAGCGAGGAATCGATGAAGGTGGCCTACCGGGTCGTGCACACCATCAAAGGGACCGCGGCCGTGATCGGCATCGAGCCCATAAGTGAACTGGCCCATGTGATGGAGGACCTGTTCGGCATCCTGGTCGAGCAGAAGAAGACACCGGAGAAGAAGCTGCTCAACCTGCTATTCCGCGGCGCTGACACCATCGAGAAGATGATAGTACAGTTAGAGAAGGACGGCACCACCGACATCAAGGTCGACGGCCTGATCGCCGAGATGAAGAAGTTCGAGGACCTGTCATCGAATTCCGGCGAGGCAACTGAGAACGGACCATCAGACCAGGAAGATAACCTGGTCCTTACAGCAGATCAGAAGAAGCAGGTCAATGACGCCATCGCTTCCGGGAAACTGGTCTACGAGGTCGTGGTCACCTACGAAAAGAACCTCAAGTTCAAAGAGGGCAGGGCCTTCCAGCTCGTCCGGCGCCTGTCGCAGATGGGCTCGATCATCACCTCGAGCCCGGCGGCCACCGAGGTAAAGGAGGACGATGAAGGGATGACCATCGTTCTGGCTACCCAGCAGAACGCCGAGGAGATCGGGAAGGGGGCCAAGGACGTCATCGGGATGGAAACGGTCGACATCGAGATGTTGATGGGCTTCAAGGACGAGGAGATCGGTCAAGCCGGACCCCAGGAGACCTGCGAGGGGTCGAAATCTTCTGAAGGCGGAGCCGTGTCAGAGAAATCGTCCATCGTTACTGGGAACACCATCCGGGTGAAGAGCAAGCTGTTGGACCAGCTGCTTGACCTGGTGGGCGAGATCATGATCAACAACATCCGTATCAACCAGATCGCCACGGACCTGAAGCACCGGGAGCTGAAGCAGACGCTGCAGAACAATTCCCGGCTGATGACCGAGATGCAGGACATCGTGCTGAGGACCAGGATGGTCCCGGTGGATTTCATATTCAAACGCTTCCCGCGCATGGTCAGGGACGTCAGCGAGGAGAGCAAGAAGGATGTCGAATTCACCATGAAGGGTAACGACATCGAGATAGACCGGAGCCTGCTGGATGAGATCGGGGATGCGCTCGTTCACCTACTGCGCAATGCCGTCGATCATGGGATCGAGCCGGCCGAGCAACGCAAGGCTTCGGGCAAGCCGGCCAAAGGAACGCTGATCCTATCGGCGTTCCGGGAACAGAGCAGTATCGTGATCACCGTAGAGGATGACGGCCGGGGAATGGACCCGGCGAGGATCGCCAAGAAAGCGGTGCAGAAGGGCCTGGTAACCCAGGAAGATGTCGAACGCATGGAGGAGAAGAAGATCCTGTCCTTCGTGTTCCTGCCCGGCTTCTCGACCGCAGAGAAGGTATCGGACATCTCCGGAAGGGGCGTCGGGCTGGACGTGGTCAAGACCAAGATCGAAGGACTCGGTGGTTTCGTCAAACTGGACACCCAGGTCGGCAAGGGCACCAAGTTCACTCTGAAGCTTCCGCCCAGCATGTCCATCATACGAGCGATGCTGGTCGAAGTGAACAATGAGAAGTACGCCATTCCGCTCGAGAATGTGCGGGAAACGGTCCGGGTCAACATGGACCAGGTGATCGAAGTGGCGCACCATGGCGTGTTCCGGCTCAGGAACGAGGTCCTGCCAGTGCTGAACATCCATTCCGAGTTCGGGGGAATGGTCGCGGAGCATAAGGACATGCCTGCGATCATTGTGGAGAAGAACGAGAATTCTGCCTGCCTTTTGGTCACCCGATTGATAGGTCAGCAGGAGATAGTGGTGAAGACCCTTGGACGCGACCTGAGGTCGGCCGGCCTGTTCTCCGGGGCTACCATATTAGGTGACGGCAAAGTGGCCATGATACTTGACGTGGGGGCATTCATTTGAGCAAGAGGACAGAGAGCCTGGACGAGCTGCAGATAGACGCACTGCGAGAGATCGGCAATGTGGGAGCCTCCTACGCCTGCGGGGCATTGACCAACCTGGTCAAGAAAGAGGTGTTGATCGACGTCACAGAATGTTACCTGGAGCCGATGGACAAGCATCTCGGCCGCTTCGGCCAGCCGAAGGATATCGTGGCGACGGTGTGTATCGATGTGGCCACCGGGAAAGGCAGCAGGGTGCTGATGATCCTCCCGATGGGCATCGCGACGATGCTATCGGACATGATGATGGGGACGCAGAACCCTCCGGGCAGGATGATCACCGAGGAAGACAGGGAGGTCCTGACCGAGATGGGGGATGTATGCATCAGGGAGTACCTGGCGCCGATATCAAAGTTCCTAAAGATCGCCCCGATGCCATCGGCACCGGTGGTGCACGTCCAATATGTGGGCGCATCGGCGGCCAAGGTCAATTCAGTACTCGGTCTGAACGCGCCCTACGAGATCAGGATAATGACGGACTACGTCGACCGGGCCAAGAAGTACCATGGTACGATCATGTTCTTGCCAGACGAGGCGACGCAGGACCTGACCTTCAAGCAGTTCGGGGTTGACACGGAAGCACAGTCAGCCATGTACGCAAAGTTCGGGATTTGAGCGGTGAAACAAATGGAATACGGCACAGACCTACAATCAATGTACACACCAGACCAGATAGATGCCTTGCGCGAGATCGGCAACATAGGGGCGTCGCATGCCTCGACGGCGTTGACCACCCTGCTAAAACAGGACATCCTGGTGGACGTTCCTGAATGCTTCATCTGCAAGACCCTTGAGGCACCTTACGTGTTGGGGGATGCGGAACAACCAGTGGTGGCGGTGTATCTGGACGCATATGGGAAGGGAAAAGGCAGCATGCTGCTGATCCTTACTGAAGATATTGCCAAGAAGATGACGGACATGCTTCTTTGGCAGAACCACGACCCTCTCAGGTCCATCACCGAAGACGATAAGGAGGCGATCTCGGAGATCGGCAACATCTGCGGGTCGGCCTACCTGAATGCGATCTCGAACCTCCTGGGAGTGACTATGCTGCCGTCACCGCCGGGCTTCGCCGTTGGTATGCTCGGTGCGGTGCTGGAATACCCGGCCACGATGGCCTCCGAAGAGTACGAGAATCTGGTGATCATAAAAACGCACTTTGTTACGGAAGGACAGAGGTTCCCTAGATACTTCATATACATCCCCGACCGCGAGACCGAGAAGCTACTGATGCAAAAGTTTGGAATCCAGTGATCTGATGGATTCCGCAAGGAGCTGCGAGCGGTCGTTGACCGGAGCGATCCAGGGGACCGTATCGGTCCCGAGGCCGAAGGTCAACTACCTGGACAAGGACCTCATCGTCGGCGTCGGGGAGTATAAGATCGTCTCCTCTCCGCTTGAGCTGATGTGCATCGGTCTCGGCTCATGCGTTGGCATCGCCATATGGGACAGCAGGAGCGAGCTTGGCGGCGTGGCGCATGCGATGTTACCGGCCTATGACGAGGGTAAGGACAAGGTCAATGCATCGAAGTACGCGGATTCCGCCACGTTCCTGATGGTGGACGAGATGGTGGACATGGGAGCCTGCCGCTCCAACCTGAAAGCGAAGATAGCCGGCGGGGCGCAGATGTTCTCATTCTCGTGCAATGATACACTGAACATAGGGCAGAGGAACGCGGAGTCGGCAAGAGCAGCTTTGAAGAAAGAAAGGATCCCGCTGCTGGGCGAAGAGGTCGGCGGCAACAAAGGAAGGACCATCTTCTTCATGCCCAAGGACGGGGCCGTCCGGATCCAAAAGGGCTCAGAGATCACCCATCTCTAATTCAACTTCTTATTCTCCATTCCCGAAAGAATAATCATCTAGCCAGCCGTTAACATCGCGATGAGACAGGAGACAAAGGTCCTGATGGGAATGGTCGGGCAGCACCGGATCGCGCAGATCGCGAAGAAGGACCCTGCCGCGGTTTGCGAGTGCGTTGTGGACGATTCCGGGGAACGTGGCGTCGTCCGGACCAACGTTTCCGGCCAGATCGTTTCGATGGAGTTCATCGAATCGGAACACACGGCCGGCAAGGTGGAGAACATCGAAGACTACGTCGCAGTTGTCACCGATATCCCTACGTTGGGGATCATGTTCCCCGAGTCCAGGTTCCCGCGGGACATGGCTGCCGCGATATTCCAGAGCATCTTGGCAGAGGTCAAGAAGAGGGCTGGAAAGGATTTCCATTTCAACGGTTTTGTCTACGACGACATGGGGAACGTGAAGCCGACCAGGTGACAGCCCGATCCATCACTGGGCGATGAGATTGACTTTACAAATACTGTTCTCAATTCCGGTGGCTGTTGGAATCGTGTCTTGCCCAGAACGTCTGGTAGGTGGAAATCCAGCCCTTACATTCTGTCCTCTGGACATCCACTAGCCTATTGAAGATACAAGCAGTCCTTGCTAGTTTTGACGAACCCATCAACCGACTGACAGGAATGATTAAGAATAGCTGTGACAACTTGCCATTATCAGGCAGTCCTGGATGAAAATCATGAAAGCGATAGTTTTCGAAAAATACGGACCGCCCGAGATCCTTCAGCTCAAGGAAATGGCAAAGCCTGTTCCCAAGGACAATGAAGCACTTATCAGGATATATGCGACGACTGTCATGATGGGGGACTGCGAGATCCGGGGATTCAAGATGCCCGCCTGGCTATGGCTCCTCGCGCGAATAGGATTTGGCATCAGAGGACCCAGGAAGAAGATACTCGGGCAGGAACTGGCGGGAGAGATCGAATCGGTGGGCAAAGATGTAAAACTATTCGGGCAAGGCGACCGGATCTTTGCGCGAACCGGTTTCGGTCTCGGTGCTTACGCCGAGTACATTTGTCTGCCGGAAAACGGCGTGATGGCAATGAAGCCGTCCAACATGAGCTATGAAGAAGCGGCCCCTGTCCCAATGGGAGGACTTGAGGCATGGCACTTTCTTCAAAAAGCAAACATCCAGAATGGACAGAAAGTGCTCATCATCGGTGCGGGCGGAAGCATAGGTACGTTTGCGGTGCAGATTGCTAAATTGTTCGGGGCTGAAGTGACTAGCGTGGACAGCTCGGGGAAATTGGATTTGCTGCGCTCCATTGGTGCGGAGCGTGTCATTGACTATACCCACGAAAATTTCACCGAAATCGGCGAGACCTACGATGTGATCTATGACATATCGGGAAAGAGTCCATTTTCAGACTGTTTAAGATTGCTCAATGAGAATGGATACTACCTTTTGGGGAATCCTGGACTGTTACAGTTGATTCGGGGGCTGTGGACCTCGAAAGTTGGCAAAAAGAAAGTAATATTCGGAGCAGCGAAAGGAAGTGCCGAGGATCTGGTTTTCCTTAAAGAGCTTATTGAGGCGGGGAAAATAAGATCCATCATAGACAGACGCTATCCTTTGGAACAAATCGTTGAGGCTCACAGGTATGTCGAAACAGGGCAGAAAAAAGGAAACGTGGTGATAACTTTTGACCATAGTGACGAACGGTGATATCCTTTCTGCGACCTTTTCAAATATCCAAAGACGAGGCCTTTGGGATCGCCACAAAGAATAAAGCAATATTCACATAAGGAAACGGATTTTGGAAGATCCAAGAAACGGCAACGGATGAGATTTGAAGTGCTCCCGTGGGGATTTGAACCCCAGTCCTTGGATCGAGAATCCAAAATGATTGGCCGGACTACACTACGGGAGCGAATCCGTAATCCCCCCAAATTCGGTGGCCATAATTAAACCTTTGGTATTGCGGGGAGAGACCGGGTGGCCTCAATTCAGCGTCTTACGGAAGTTTGTGCGAAACGATAATGTCCGAGCATCTTCTTCCATCCCTCGTGGCAGATTTTGGATACAATCGGGGATGGATCATCCGTTCAACGTTGTTCCTTGCCGTGGCGGTAGTTTGGATTATGATCCTGATCATATTTCTGCTTCCGTTCGATCCGATCGTGATGATCGTCATGGGGTCGGCGATGGCGTTATTCTTCATCGTGGTGGGCGTATCGCCATTCCTGACCGAGCACTCGGTCGAAGAAGGTGAGATCATCCTTCGTCAGGGATGGCATTTCAGCATCCATATTTCGCTGGATAACGTCAAGGCTATCAATCTCATCGACGAGGCCCCGAAGGACCGTAGCCTTTTCATCTCGCAGACCAGGGGCATATTGAATATAACCACATCGAAAAGAGGACTGATCTCGCTAAAACTCCAACGTCCGCAACGGTTCGCCTCGGTCTTCTGGCGCAAAGCCGATGAGGTCATCTTCGATGTCATCGACAGGGAAGGGTTCAGGCAGGCGTTCGAAAAGGCGATCGTCGCTACTCGCGCCAATCCAGACCGATCGTTCTCGAGCCGACCTTAGGGACGAGCGGCGCCTTGCGCTTGTGCACGGTGTCGAGATGCCTCCTCCAGACCATCTCCACGATGTTGAGGTCTATGCCGGTCTGCCGGGAGATCTCCCGGTTGTCCATCAGCAGCTCGAATCCCAGGAGGATCTGGTCGAGCTTCTCGTAGGTCACCCCAAGCTCGCCCTCGTCCGTCTGACCCTCCCAAAGACCGGCCGACGGGGCCTTTTCGATGATCCTCTTGGAAATTCCAACCTTCTTGGCCAGCTCCCGCACTTCGGTCTTGTAGAGGTCGCCTATCGGGCAGAAGTCCACCCCGCCGTCCCCATACTTGGTGAAGTATCCGACCAGCAGTTCCGACTTGTTCCCGGTGCCCATGACGATCCGCCCCATCAGGTTCGCCTGGTGCATGAGCACGACCATCCGGCAGCGGGCCATGACGTTGCCCAGGAGCTCCTTGCGGTCTATCGATGGCAGCACCATCTTGAACGCTTCCACAGCCGGCGTTATCTCCACGACCTTGAAATCCGCGCCCATCTCGTTGGAAAAATCCTCGGCATCCATCCTGTCCGCTTTGGTTGAGGACGAGGACGGCATGTAGATGTTCAGGACCTTGTCTGGGCCGACGGCATCGACACACAGCTTTGACACCAGGGCCGAGTCGATTCCCCCACTGAGCCCGATGACCACACCGTTCCCGCCCGACTCCTCGACCTTCTGGCGGATGAACTCCACTATCGTGTCGTAGGCATAGTCCTTCAATTGCGGGCGCATGATGTCTCGTATGCAGCAGCCTGCTAATATCGCTTATCATCGAACGACCGGACGCGAAGCTAGATAACCGAGGGGAACGATTGGACGCCCGATAGCATGAGGACGGTCCTTGCACAGGTGCCAAGCGCGGTCGGCGACAAAGAGGAGAACCTGAGGCGCATACATGAGACGATATCCGCGCAGGAAGCGGACCTGTTCGTCTTCCCCGAGCTGTTCCTTAGCGGGTATATGTGCCGGGACAAGGTGCACCTCATGGCCGAGCCGCTCCAGGGGGACAGCGTTCAGGAACTGGCGAGCGTCGCTGAGGAGCACCAATGCTCCATCCTCCTGGGCATGCCCGTGCTGGACGAGGAGACCACCGGTCTGGTGCACAACAGCGCCGTGCTGGTGAAACCGGACGGGAGCGCCTGGAGCTACGACAAGATAAACCTGGCCACCTTCGGGCCGTTCGAGGAATCGCTCTACTTCGCACCGGGCAAAGTGCCCACGCTGTTCGAGGTGGAAGGCTTCCGTCTTGGTGTCATGATCTGCTACGACCTGTTCTTCCCCGAGCTCAGCAAGTCGCTGGTACTGCATGGTGCTGACGCCGTCGTCTGCATCTCCGCATCGCCGAACACCTCCCGGGATCTCTTCGAGAGGATCGTACCGGCCAGAGCGATCGAGAACACCGCCTATGCCGTCTACGTCAACAACACCGGCTGCCAGCTCAACCAGGTCTTCTTCGGCGGCAGCCATGCGGTCGGGCCGCGGGGCAACCCGCTGGTCAAGTGCGAATATTTCAAGAAGGATGTTAGAAGCGTGGACCTGGACCTGTCCGAGGTGCGCGCCGCCCGTCGAATGCGTCCTACCGTCCGTGACTCAATGGGATTGATCTCCCAGGACCTTTTCTGATCCAGGCTTGCACTTGTCCGGTCTTCCACGGGCCAGAGACGTGACCGTGCCGACTGCGGCGATCAGTGCCCCGACCAGGAACACCATGCTCATTCCCCTGATGAAGGCGTCTCCCGCAACCGTGGAATTTGTCGTACCCAGTGTGAGCGAAGCAATGAAGTCCGGCCCCGCCACCGAGGCTATGATCGCGCCCATGATTGCAAGGCTGGCCGCCTGCCCCATGAAACGCATGGTGGACAGTGTTCCCGACGCCACACCCAGCCTCTGCCTCTCCACGCATCCCATCACGGCGCTGGTATTCGGCGAAGAGAAGAGGCCCATGCCGATGCCGATCAGGAGCAGGCCCACGCCGATGTCGAGGACTGACGATGTGGCGCTCAAGGCGCTCATAAACAGGAGCCCCAATGTGATGATCGCCATTCCCGTGGAGGCGAGGAAACGCGAGCCGATCCGGTCGGAGGCCCAGCCGGCTAAGGGTGAAAGCACCGCCATCGCCACTGGCATGATCAGCAGGATAAAACCAGTGTACAGGATTGAGAATCCGAGTATCTCCTGCATATAATAGGAGAGCATGAACGCGACGCTGAAGTACGCCGCATAGTTGAGCAGGGCGGAGAAGTTGGCCGCGGCGAACAGCCGGTTCCCGGTCACCATCGATGGGTCGAGCATTGCCGACTGGCCTTTCCTGTTCTCCACGAATACGAAGACGATCAGGCTGAAGACCGCCAGCACGATGAGGCCGATGATGCCGATCGAACTCCAACCGTACTGTTCGCCCAGCGTCAGAACCACCAGGAGCGAAGTCAGGCCGACCGAGAACAGCAGTACGCCAGGGATATCCAACTTCTCCTGCCCTCTGATCTCTCCAGTATCCTTGACATATCGCCAGGCCAACAGCATCACGGCGATGCCGATGGGAATGTTGATCCAGAAGATAGAGCGCCAGCCGGCAATCCCGGTCAGAAGGCCGCCCAGAGCGGGACCGAGCGACAGGCCAATGTATACGGCCATAGCGTTGATGCCTAGCGCCTTCCCCCTCTCTTTTGGCGGGAACGTGTCCGTTGTGATCGCCGTGGCCGTGGCAGCAGTACATGCCGCGCCGATACCCTGCAGCACTCGGAACGCAATCAGCTGGGTGCCGTCTTGGGCCAGGCTGCATAACAGCGAGCCGAGGACGAAAACGCCGAACCCGATGATGAAGATGTTCTTCCGGCCTCTGATGTCTGAAAGCCTTCCGATGGTCAACAATAGGACGGCCAGCGAGACCAGATAGGCGGTTGGGATCCAGATGGCCGACTCTGAGCTCATCCTCAGGTCACCGGTTATAACGGGTAACGAGACGCTCACGATGGTGCTGTCTAGCGGCGCCATCATGGAACCCATGCAGGTGATGAGCAGGATGATCCTCATGTAGGATCTGGTCTGTTCGGTCATACGATTCTACGGATTCCATCAACCGGAACTCGATTCTTTAAGCTTTCTTTAGTCCTTCCCAGATATGGACGAAGCTATCCTGGGCGTAAAGTTTAAGACCAATTCATACAGTAGGGAGCCAAAAGCCGAGGTGGCCCAGACCGGTAAGGCGCAAGCCTGGAATAATTTCCGCCAGCAAGCTTGTGTCCGCAAGGACTCGGGAGTTCAAATCTCCCCCTCGGCGCCATCTTTCTCTCATCACCTGACCGAATTGTCCAGATCAGCAAATTGTGAATGACACGTTTTTCGATGGATCGAACGATCTTGAACCATCTCCGGGAACGCCAATGACCGTTGCTGATTGTTGTCGGCTATTTTCTGATCAAACCGCGATGTTCATCCTGAATATCGACACCGAACTATCTAAGATCGAGCAGAGCCTCAGGCAGTGATGCCACTTAACTCGATACAGAACACCGTCCCGCAAGTCGAGTGCTCATCCAACCATATCCTTCCGCCGTAACGTTGTACCAGGCGTCTCACGATGAACAGCCCCAGCCCGGTGTTGCCCTTGGGTCCGAACTTGAACCCTTCCTGGAACAGACCCTCTCTGGCTTCCTTGGGGATCCCGACTCCATCGTCGGAGACCTTGATCAATACCGTTTTGCCTTTCTCCTCGATATCGATGTGGACCTTGGATGGCGCGGCATGTTTTATCGAGTTTGAGACCAGGTTGTCCAGGACATTGTGAAGCAAGGGATCGGCCATGACCCAACCCTGCCCCCGCACCTCCAGCCCGATCCCTTGTTCCTGATGGTTGACAATTACGCTTTTGGCTATGCTGGCCACTTCCGTAGGAGCAAGCTTCGTTTGCCCGGTGATCTTCTCCAGGGTCGATATCCTTCCGACCAACTCACCGCAGGCCTCCAGGTTCCTCTTCGCCATGGCCAGGAACTTCATGTCACCGGAACGGTCGAAGAGCTCCAGACCGCCCCTGGCGACGGTCAGTTTGTTCGACAGGTCGTGCCTCAGCATCTTGCCTACGGTCATTCGCCACTCCTGCTCAGTGCCATGCTCCATTCCAGCCGTTCCCTGAAAAAATGATCCGTCGTCCAGGTAAGGGCCCAGCCTAGTCTGTTCAGCCTCCGGTTCAAGGGCCAGGTTCCTCTGACCTCCCATAACCGGCAGTACCCTCGGCGCAACTCTCTCGGAAAGGGATTCCCCCTCCAAACCTCCCTGTGATAACATTGAACTGCCCATCCCATCCTTCCAGCGGAAATCAAGTCATATCGGGTACCCACGTTCGGGTTCCAGACATCACTTTCCCCCTGGTAATATCATATTGTGACATTGATGCTATAAAGTCACCATTCTCGGTATCAATAATGATAACGTTCAGAGTCGACCCCAGAACGTGGTCGCCCCCATATGAGAAGAATTCTGCTTCGAAAATTGGTCGGACGTGGAGAAGTTGAATTATTTGAACCGCGTTATTAGACATCTTCCGGTCGAGGAATTCCAATGCGCGTCAACGTTGACATCCAGCTCAAGGACATACCAGGACAGCTCATAGTAGCGCTGGAACCGATATCGAAGAACGATGGCAACATCAGGAGCGTGGTGCACCGTCATGACAAGGTCAGCGGAGGAAAGATCGCCATCAACCTGACGTTCGAGGTCGGGAACCAAAAAGCCCTGGACAACATCCTCGGGGAGTGGAAGGAGAAAGAGGTCGACGTGTTGAAGATCGATCACCTGTTCGAGACGTTCCGGCTCGACTACGTCATCGTGGGCGAGCTGCCCCCGATCGAGGTCAGGAAGATCATCGAGGGCATTCAGGCCATCGGCGACGTTGAATCGATCGACATACGGTACTCGGTCTCGGGGGCCAAGGACAAGGCGGCGCTTATCTCCGGT
>JBEKDM010000058.1:0-14236 GCA_050014375.1 Methanomassiliicoccales archaeon
TCGCGATTGCAAGCAATACCTGGGAATGGGTGAGTACCAGGTCAGGAAGATCGACGTAGGAGTTATACACCTCCTTCTGGTCATACTGGCCTACACCATCCTAAAAGGAATTGCCCGCAGTCGGTGCTTTCAAAACATCTTCAAGGAAGCCGACGCGGTCGGCTCCATGTGCGATGCGTTGAAACGGTATGTAGCATTGAAAATGTTAAAGCCCAAAGCGTTTGGATGAAATCTGCAAAAGCCTTGTAAGTAAAATAAAAACTAGGTGCAACAAGCACCAATAGATTGGCACTCATTGCTTGATCATTGCTAGAGTCTGTTGATGGTCAAAGACCGGGAAGATTCTTCCGGTACAGAAGGCCAGTGGTGCCATCATGTCCGGCTCCATCATGAACTTCATTAGGATGTCCACGCTCGGCGTATCAAATAACACAAAGACCTTGTGAGCCATGTGGTCATCCCAGGAACCAACGAATTTTATATCATACTTTGCTGCCGTAGATTCCACGTTCTCATACCATTTCACAGTCAATTCCCGATATTTTGGATTATATGCTGGACATAGGTCGGCTGGGTGTTTTGTCACCTGCATTACTAACATTTTCCCTTCCTCCATTTTCTAGTCCGAACAGACGAAATCGATTGCAGTCCATTGAAATGAACACACACGCAATATGTCTGCATCGAATCGATAATCTATTGGTGTTTTATTATATTTATATGGTATCATAGAACAAATTAATGACCATAATTATGGAATAATCATTTTGTAAGTAAGAATCAGTTTCACTATACCTTATTCTTACAAGAAAGTCTCCATAACCCACGACCTCTGGTGAGGGGATGGAAAAAAGGGTTCTGAGCTCAGTCCTCTAACCGCTTGAGCATCTTGACCACGCTCTCGACCGCGTCGCGACCTTTCTCAATACGGTCCTCCGCTTGTAGCCTGGTCATGCCCGGTCCGGTGATGCCCAGCGCTACCGGTTTGCCGTATTCAACGGAGAGGTCGGCGATCTTCCTGGCTGCGTTGGTGATGACGATGTCATCGTGCTCTGTTTCTCCCTCGATTACACAGCCGAGCGTCACGATCGCATCGATGCCTTTGTCCAGGCACATCTTCTTGATCGCCAGGGGCATATCGAAGACGCCCGGGACCTTGATGACCTTGACCACATTCACTTCCAGGAACTCGGCGTGGGCCTTTGCCCTCTCCAGCATCATCTGGGTTATGTCGAAGTTGAATTCCGATACTACTATTCCGATGTTGTACTTGCTCATCTTCATCTCTCCTTCAGCGAACCTACGTCCGCATATCCCTGTCTCTTGCCCGTCCCCGCCTGGGCGACAAGCGCCTCGGGCTTGAACAGCATATTGTAAGCGTTTTTGGCATGGTCCCTGGATCGGTGCTCCAGCAGAAATGCCAGTTCCTTCTCGTCGGCCGCCTCGCCCTCATGGACGAAAACCTCAATGATATGCTTGTTCGTCATCAGCTGGGCGGTGATGATGCCGGTCGAGGCCTCGTGCGCACACTGCTTGTCAATGGCCTGAGCTCCGGGCATTCCGAGCGCGATCACGATGTCGCAGTTTTCCTCCTCGATCAGCTTCTTCGCCTCCACCGGAAGATCCTTGATCCCTGGGACCGTCCTGCGGATAACCTTGAAACCGGTGCCCATGTGCTTTAGCTCATCGATGGCCGCCCCGCCCATGTCCAGCCGGGCGAACATAGTGTCCACCACTCCGATAAGTTTCATTTTCCAGCCCCCTCGGTGGATTCCTTGTTGTCCGTGTACCAGTCGATTATCTTCTTGATGATCTTCCTGGTCCCGTTAAGGTCCTCGCCATATTTCGACAGTCGGACCACGCGTGCCTTCACGCCACGTTTGACCAGTTCTGCCTCGAGCTTCTTCTCATCGAAAGCCTGGTCATAACCTAGAACGATGATGTCCGGGGAGACCTCCTTCACGATCTCGAACATGTCCCCCTCCTTTCCGAGGAACGCCCGATCGACCGGTTTTAGGGCCTGGACCAATTCGAGCCTCATCTTCTCCGGGGTGATCG
Organism: Methanomassiliicoccales archaeon; assembly: GCA_050014375.1. GTDB lineage: Archaea > Thermoplasmatota > Thermoplasmata > Methanomassiliicoccales > UBA472 > DASXVU01. The sequence continues at coordinate 2,059 of JBEKDM010000058.1, forward strand.
GTTCGTGCTTCTCTTTACGGACGGTGGCGTCGGTTGCCACGACCACGACGAGCTCATCGCCTAGCAGTTTCGCTTCCTGGAGGTACCTCAGGTGCCCGGAATGCAGAATATCGAAAACGCCTGTGGCCATCACTCTGGTCATTTAGGCTTCTCCCACTTCCTCCAAGACTCGATTATTTGGCGTCCTTCGAGGAAGCAGAGGTCGAATCTCTGCGCATACTCTTTAGCCTTTTCTTTGGACAGTGCGTGTCCGTCATCCCCCATCATCTCGCAGACCGTTGCCGACGGGGTGATCCCAGTCATCACCATCAGCGCCGTGGAAAGTTCGGTATGTCCAAACCTCTTGACCAGGAGCTCCTTGCTGGCATTGAGCAGGTGAACGTGGCCCGGTGCCCTGAAGGTCTTGCCGAACTCCCTCCGGGCATGCTCGTCGTTCATTCCCTTCGACCTCTTGGCCAGTTTGGCGAACTCGGATATGGTCAGGGCGCGGTCGATATCGGTGACACCTGTGAACGTGGCCCGGTGGTTGATCGTTATGGAGAACGCGCTCTTGGTATCGTATGGAATGTCGGTGGGTGACAACATGTCCATTACCGGATGATCCTTGGCTGAACATGAGAATACATCCACCAGGAATGGCAGGTCGAACTTCTCCTTGATATCGTTGTGGGCGGCGGTGCATATGAGGCCCCCTGCCTCCTTGCGCATTTGCATGACCACCTTGGGCGTAATGAACTCCGACGCCACGACCATGTCGGTCTCCCGCTCACGGTCATCTGAATCGAAGACCAGCACGATCTTGCCGGCGCGCAGGTCCTTCAACGCCTCTTCCACAGTGCTTTTCATTTCTCTCACTTGATTGAACGAAATCGAGGGTATGATATTATTCGTTGCGTAACTACAAAGGGAATGGTAGTCAACTTCGCAAAGCATTCCATCCATTGGCCCCAAACATGGTTGTCCAGGGAAAGACCTAAAAGGTTTATAGTACGAGGAAGCGAATCCCGTCGCATGGTCGAGAAACTCGACGACCTTCATGGCTATTCAGGATGGGACCGAGAAGACATGTTGTCCCAGCTTGTCGGTTTCGTAAACCAGATCAAGGAATCGATCGGTTATTCCATATCACCCATTCCGGATGTCAACAGCGCCTGCCTATGCGGCGTTGGCGGATCCGCGATGTGCGGGGACATCATCCTAGACTATTTGGCACAGAACTGCGACCGGAACGTGAGCGTCGTTCGGGGCATGTCATTGCCAAGATGGGTCGCAAGAGATACCCTTGTCGTGGTGATGAGCTATTCTGGCAACACGAGGGAAGCCCTGGATATCTTCCAGGATTCGATCTCCAAAGGCCTGAAGACGGTGTGCGTATCGTCCGGCGGAGAGCTGATCAAGCTGGCCAAGCAGAATCACATTCCTTTCATCCAAGTACCTTCCGGTACACAGCCCAGGGCGGCCTTGGGCTATCTCCTGGGGGCGGTCGCGGTTATCCTGGACTCGGCCGGTATCTGCAGTATGGTCGAAGCCATAAGGGAGGCGATCCCGTGGGCTATCTCCGAGCAACCGAAGATGGGACCCAACGTGCCCACATCGGTCAACGCGGCCAAGAAGATCGCGATCGTGCTTCAGGGAAGCGTACCATCGGTATACAGTCCCAAATCGATCCGCAGCGTCGGCGTGCGATGGCAGAACCAGATCAATGAGAACGCAAAGATGGTCGCGTTTGCCGGAGAGATACCGGAGATGAACCACAACCAGATGGTGGGATGGTTAGGCGGAGAGAGCGTGTTCAAGTGCAAGCCAGTGTTCATCATTCCGAACGAGCTCGAATCCACTGTCAAAAAGATGACGTTGATCACCATTCAAATGTTCAACGAGAAAGGCCTTGATCCGATCGTCGTGCAACTGGAAGGCAAGAACTTGCTGGAGAACATCCTCTACGGGATCATGTTGGGCGATATGGTAAGCTTCTACCTAGCCAGATTGCGTGGAATCGATCCTAGCCCGGTCGATGTCATCGTAGAGTTCAAGAAGCGCATCCGGAACTGAATGCCAGCCGCCTTTCGAGATGCACTTACAACCCTGACATCCAATATCAATACCTTTTTTTAATACGTTCATGAATGTCCCTCTGGGACTCCGCATGAAGGAAGATGCATACTGGGTTATAGAACAGGTCAAGGAGCACAACAAGTGGTTCGAGGAGTGTATCCCGATGATCGCCTCGGAGAACCTCATGAGCCCCTTGGCCAAAGAGATGATGATTTCTGATTTCCACGACCGCTACGCGGAGGGCCTGCCGGGAAAGAGGTACTACCGAGGTAACATCTACGTCGACAAGGTCGAGATCAGGTGCATGGAGCTGGCCCAGCGGATATTCAAGTGTAAGTTCGCCGACGTCAGACCCATTTCGGGAACGGTCGCCAACATGGCCGCCCTGTTCGCGTTGACGGAACCGGGCGACACCATAACCACCGCCTCACTAGATAACGGAGCACACATCTCCACTGCAAAGTTCGGCGCCACTGGGTTCCGTGGCGTGAACACGGTCACCTACCCGTTCAACACCAAGGACATGGTCATAGACATCGATGGCGCAAGGAAGGTCATCGAGCAGACCAAGCCGAAGGTGGCCCAGTTCGGCATGTCATTGTTCCTGTTCCCGATACCGCTCAAGGAGCTGAGGGAAACTTTCGAAGAGGTGGGTTGCACCGTCTGGTATGACGCCGCCCATGTGCTCGGCCTGATCGCTGGCGGCCAATTCCAGGACCCCCTGCACGAAGGCGCCAACCTGATCACCGCCTCCACCCACAAGACGTTCCCCGGGCCCAACCACGGGATACTGCTGGCCGACGACGTGAGCGAAGAGATGGAGAAGAAGCTGAACAAGGCGGTCTTCCCCGGCGTCACATCCTCACACCATTTGCACGAGATGGCCGCATTGGCGGTCACCTTGGCCGAGTGGGAGATCTACGGTCAACAGTACGCCGCCCAGGTATGCAAGAACGCCAAGGCCCTGGGCCAGGCGATGCACGAGCTGGGCTTCAACGTGCTGTGCGAGCATAAGGGCTTCACCGCATCACACACCATTGCGGTCAACGTCGCCGCACACGGCGGTGGAGACCAGGCCTCGAAGGACATGGAAGCGGCCAACCTCATCTGCAACAAGAACATGCTTCCGGGCGACGAGTCGTCCATCCGCCCCAGCGGCATCCGTCTCGGAACACAGGAGCTGACTCGTCTGGGCATGAAGGAGAGCGAGATGAAAGAGGTCGCCAAGCTCATCCACCGCGTCGTGGTGAAGAAGGAGAAGCCGGAGATCGTCAAGAACGATGTCAAGGCACTGAAGAAGAACTTCACCAAGATACGCTACTGCCTGTGCGAGGGCGAAGAGGCGTACAAGTTCCACGAGCTCGTCTGAGCTCGTTGAAACCCTTTTTATAAACATTTTCACACTTTCTTCTTTTCCAGCGTTTTTCTGGCCCGTTCCATCATCTCGCAGGCCATGCATTGCTCGTTGCAGGTCGGCTCGCCGCATCTGCATAGACCAAGATTGGCCGCAGGGAAATGCTCCTTCAGCATCGGTCGAATGGAGTCATAGCTGGCCACGATCGAGAACTTGGTCCCGGGATGCTTCTGCTCCATTTCGTCGATCATAACGCGATAATCATTACGTAGTGCATCCCCTGCATAGGGGCATTCATCGTCCGAGAACTCGATGCTGTTCAGTATTGCATAGAGATAGGATTCCTTCTCCGGGACCAGCCGCAGCGGTTCGATTCGCGGGATCAGACCCGGCTGGATCCGCAGATGGGGGCCGAGCCGTGCCAGTCTTTCCACATCGCCCCGCATGAAGTTCATCATTACACTTTGCGCGGTATCGTCGAGGTTATGCCCAGTGGCCACGATGTCCGCGCCGATCTCCTTCGCGACCTTGTTCATGCAACGACGGCGGAACACGCCGCAGAAAGAGCACGGTGACTGGTCACTAGAGATCGGTGCCAGCTCATCCATTGTTGTCCCTACCTCGTCCCGGAAGCTGACGACATGATGCTCGATCCCCAGTCTTGATGTCAGTTGGATGACCTTCTCCATCGTCGCCGGTCGGTATCTGGCGATACCCTCGTCCACAGTGAATGCGCTAAGCCTGATGTCCTTCCGGTCGCCGAGTATCTTTGCCAGGGTGTACAAGGTCACAGAGCTGTCCTTTCCGCCAGATATGGCGATCGCGATGTGCTTGCCACATCCAATATCCAATTGCGCTCTGACCTCTCTCTTGATCCGTTTGTCCACATAGTCGGTGAAATGGCCGGGGCATAAGCTGGTCCCATTATACCGTATGAAGGTTACGGCATCGGCTGCGCATTTCGAACAGCGAACCACGATACGCCCGAGGCCGAGACCTCTAGATTAATCTGTTGGATGATGCTCCGTTCGACGTTAATGACCGGTCAAACGCACTTCCATCCTTCCTACCCAAAGTATTTTCATGACCGCTGTCATTAGCAGGAATCGGTAGCCATGAACGAGATATGGATCGAGAAGTACCGGCCGAAGACGCTGGACGATATCGTCGGGCAGAGCCAGATCGTCGAAAGGCTGCGCTCGTACGCTCGGTCCGGGAACATGCCCCATCTGATGTTCGCTGGACCCGCCGGTACCGGCAAGACAACGTCTGCGTTGGCCTTTGCCCGGGAACTATTCAAAGAGAGCTGGCGTGACAATTTCGTGGAACTGAACGCTTCTGACGAAAGAGGTATAGACGTAGTCCGGGGCAAGATCAAGGATGTGGCCAGGACGTTGGCACCCGTAGGAGGGATCTCCTTCAAGATCATCTTTCTGGACGAGGCGGATGCGCTCACGTCCGACGCACAGGCGGCGTTAAGGCGGACCATGGAGAAATACTCAACGAACTGCCGTTTCATCCTCTCCTGTAACTATTCCTCGAAGATCATCGAACCGATCCAATCCCGTTGTGCCGTATTCCGGTTCAAGCCCCTTCGTGCAGAGGACGTCAAGGAGTACCTGAGGCGGATCGCAAAGGAGGAAAAGGTACCGATCACCGAAGAAGCGCTGGACGCGGTCGTCCACGTCGGGGAAGGGGACATGAGGAGGTCGATCAACGCACTGCAGGTGGCGGCTGCGATCGGCACGGAGGTCACGCTCGAGGTCGTCTATCAGACGACCGGGAATGCCCGGCCCGACGAGGTCCTGGCAATGATAGAGACCGCTTTGTCTGGTGACTTTGTCGGGGCCAGGAACAAACTGGATGAGATCATGCTCACGTACGGACTGAGCGGTGAGGACATCATCAAGCAAATACACCGTTCGTTCTTCGACCTGAGCATACCCGATTACGACAAGGTCATGCTCATCGACAAGACCGGGGAGATCGAGTTCCGCATCGTCGAAGGTTCGAACGAGCGGATACAGCTGGAGTCGCTCCTGGCACACCTGGTGGTCGTCGGCGACAAACTGAAAGGCAGTCGCTAAGTAACATATTGGCGTTGCCAACGTTTTTATATTCCTTCCATGTTTCCAAGCGGAGAGGACTGATATGGCACGATTCAAGGAAGCTGATGCTAGGCTTCTTAACAAGATGGTCTGCATGAACTGCTACGCGAGGAACGCCCCCCGGGCCACCCGGTGCAGGAAATGCGGATACGATCACCTTCGCCTGAAGGCCAAGGAATCGAGAAAGGCGTAAGCGCCTTTCGTCAACCACTTCCTATTTCCATTATTCCTGGGCGGATAGATGTCCGACCTCATTTATTGCGTTATAGATTGTTATCCGAGGTGATTCTTTAGTGGATAAGTTTTTAGTGTTCCATTCAATCTCATTGGTTTGCATGAGCCTTGCCGTGGTGGTACTATGAAGAAAGTCCTGATAGTCGATGACAATCCGGCAATTCAGGAGATCGTGTCCGAGCTCGTTTCCTCGGCGGGATACATCCCGATCACGGCCACTGGAGGAAAGGACTGCCTAGACAAAGTTGCCTCTGAACAGCCCGACCTGGTCCTACTGGACATCAACATGCCAGATATGGATGGATGGACGGTGCTGCGCAAGCTGAAGGAGGTTGGGGCCACCGAGAAGCTCAAGGTGATGATGCTGACCGCCACCACCGAGATCGGCACCGACATCTTCGGGTTGCAGGACGTCGTTTCCGGTTATATCCGAAAACCGTTCAACAACCTGGAGCTCACCGAACGTCTGAAAGCGGTCCTGGAGACGCCATCCCAGATAGTCATCGAACCGGAAGTGAAGAAGCAGTGCGGCCTGTCCAAGTTGTTCTCCAAGGTCCTACCCACCCGCACGCCGCCGGCCGGAATGGAGAAGGCGAAGCGTTCGGCCAAGCAGTATGAGATGAGGAAAGGCTTCGGCTATGTGGTCAAGGAGGCCAAGCCTGAGAAGTCTTTTGACATCTTCGTGGACCAAGTAACCCACAATATCCAAGGACTTTGCGTCACGAGGCAGCACCCCACCACCATTAGGAAGACTTGGGGATTGGAGAAGACCCCCATCATCTGGCTGTCGAACCAGCTCGGCAAGGTGTATGTCAACCCGACGAACATCGGGATCCTTTCCGACACGATCATTCGCTTCGTTGAGAAGTCCGGAGATTCGGTCGTCATCATAGACGGGATCGAATTCCTCATCGTCAACAATGACTTCGAGAAGGTGCTCCGAATGATGCACCATATCGTCGAGGCGGTCATGGAGTACAAGTCCACTCTCATCATTTCGGTCGACCCACGAACCTTAAGCGTTAGGGAGATGGCGCTGCTCGAGCGCAACATGGAGATCATCGACACCACGGGCGAGGAACAGGCGAAACCTATTAGGTAATCTACCATGCTTCGGGGTCAATTCCTTCAGAAGGAGAGATCCCGATGTCCGATTCTAAGATCACAAGGGTTTGGGCCAGAGAGGTCCTTGATTCCAGAGGCAATCCGACCGTCGAGGCCGAGGTCAGCACTTCGATCGTGACCGTTACCGCGATAGCGCCTTCCGGCGCATCGACCGGTTCGCACGAGGCCATGGAACTGCGGGATGGCGGCGCCAGGTATGGTGGGAAGGGCGTTCTAAAGGCGGTCGACAGCATCCGCAAGATGATCGCCCCGGCGATCATAGGAATGGACGTCACCGACCTCAGGGCGATCGACCTGGCCATGATCGCGCTGGACGGCACAGAGAACAAGTCCCGCCTGGGTGGCAATGCCACAACCGGGGTCTCCTTCGCCTGCGCCAAAGCCGGCGCGATCGTGAAAGGAGTTCCGTTGCACGAGCACCTGGGCAAGGGAAGCCACATCCTTCCGGTCCCATCGATGAACGTGATCAACGGCGGCAAGCACGCTGGGGGCAATCTCCGACCTCAGGAGTTCATGATCTCTCCCTGTGGGGCTAGGACTTTCGCCGAATCGCTCCGTTATGGGGCCGAGGTAGACCAGTCCTTAAAAACGGTGCTGAAGGCTTCCGATGGGGTCGGGTCCATCAATGTCGGTGACGAGGGGGGTTTCGCGCCCCCCATGAACACCGTAAGGGAAGCGCTGGACACTCTGGTCAAAGCGATCGAGAAGGCCGGGTATGTGCCCGGCAAGGACGTCTACCTGGCCATGGACCCAGCTGCGAGCGAGTTCTTCGAGGACGGAGAATATGTCATCGACGGCAGACGCCTGGACCCGGACCAGATGGTGGGATTCTATGAGGACCTGCTGAACGACTATCCGATCATCAGCCTGGAGGACCCGTTCGACGAGGAAGCCTTCGACACGTTCGCGAATTTAACGAAGGACGTGGGCAAGAAGCTCCAGATAGTGGGCGATGACATCTTCGTCACGAACGTCAAGATGCTGCGCAAGGCGGTGCCCATGGGGGCCGGGAACGCGCTCCTGCTAAAGGTTAACCAGGTCGGGACCATCACGGAGGCGCTCGAGGCATCGGACTTCGCGTTCGAGAACAAGTATAACGTCATGGTCTCCCACCGCTCCGGAGAGAGCGAGGACACCACCATCGCCGACATCGCCGTCGCGATCGGTTGCGGGCAGATCAAGACAGGGGCGCCATGCCGGGCCGAACGGACATGCAAGTACAACCGCCTCATTCGCATCGAGGAAGCCCTCGGATCGAAGGCCAAGTTCGCCGGCGTTCAGGCATTCAAGTCGCATTGAATGTCGAGGCCGTTCCAAACCCCTTCTAATCCATTTTCAGGCCAGAACATTTCTTTAGTCAAATACCGTTCCGGTGAGGGAGGCGGGAAATTGGGAAAGTTCTTCGGGGCTTCTGACCAGGACATTGCCGACGGCAGGACGACCGACATATACTTTGAGAGGACCATGAAGGTCCTTCAGCAGCGCAACTTGCTCGGCGTGAACACTCTATCCGAGTTCACGGTGGCATCGCTGCCGGACTCATGGCCGTGGGGGGTCTTCTGCGGTTCCGAGGAGATCATCAGGCTGTTCGAGGGCAGAGACGTCGATCTGGTCGGTATCCCAGAAGGTACGATATTCCGCTCCCGCAGCTTTGACGGCATCAAAGTTCCGGTGATGAAGCTTGAGGGTCCGTACGGCGAATACTGTCCGTACGAATCTCCGGCCTTGGGTTTCATGTGCTTCTCCAGCGGGGTGGCGACCATGTCGGCACGCTGCAAGATCGCGGCCGAGGGCAAGACGGTCCTCTCGTTCGGTGTCCGTCGTATGCATCCGGCTCTGGCACCGGTCATCGACCGGTCCTCGTTCATTGGCGGGTGCGACGCCGTTTCTTCGATAATCGGGGCCGAGACGGTCGAACAGGAACCTTCTGGCACCATGCCCCACGCACTTGTCATCATGATCGGCGATCAACGTGAGGCGTTCAAGGCGTTCGATGACATCGTTGAACCGGAAGTACCGCGGGTAGCTCTTGTCGATACCTATTGCGATGAGAAGTTCGAGGCCATCATGGCATGCGAGACGGTCAAGGACCTGTACGCTGTCCGCCTGGACACTCCGGGTTCGAGGCGCGGGAACTTCCCGGACATCATCCGCGAGGTGCGCTGGGAGATGGACTCGCGCGGTTACAGGAACGTCAAGATCATCGTTTCCGGAGGCCTGAGCGACAGCACAATCAACGAACTTTCCAAGGCAGGCGCGGACGGCTTCGGGGTGGGGACCAGCATCAGTAACGCGCCGACGATCGACTTCGCCATGGACATAGTGGAGAAGGAAGGAAAGAACGTCGCCAAACGGGGCAAGTTTGGGGGTCGCAAGTTTGCCTTCCGGTGCGAGAGCTGTTTCGAGTTTGGGGTATCACGCTCACCCGAAGAAGTGCCAGTCTGCCCCCATTGCCAAAGGGAGATGAAGCTGGCCGAAGTGAAGCTCCTGGACAAGGGAAAAAGGGTATGCGACCAGCTTCATCCGCGGGAGATCAGGTCCAAGGTCATGAAGCAGATAGAACGCCTGGAACTTGGGAAGTGATACCGTGGAGGAGGAGACGTTCAAGGTCAGCATGGAGATGGTGGAAGGATACCGGTTCCGTATTGACATGAATAGTGCGCAGGAGATCTTCATGGACGAGCCCAAGCCACTGGGCAGCGGCGACTACCCTAATGCAGGAAAGTTCTTGGCGGCGGCTGTGGGCAACTGCCTCTGTGAAAGCCTTTCGTTCTGCGTAAGGAGGACGCACACCGATATGCTGTCCCTCAGGGCCGAGGTCTTCAGCAAGATGGAAAGGAACGATCGCGGCCGATTGAGGATAACGCACATCAATGTGATTCTCCACCCAGAATTATCCGACCCGTCCAAGCTGAAGCTTTGCCAACAAATATTCGAGGATTTCTGCATCGTCTCCCAGAGTGTGAAGGCGGGCATACCCATGGACGTCGAGATCATCGCCCCATAGGTCATAATTGAGCGGCTGTCAATGGATAATTAGGATATGCGTAGGGAAAAGGAAAACCCTTAACAGTCCAATTTTTGATATACAATTATGCTTGATGAAAAGGACAAAGCGATCCTGGGGGAGCTTCAGAAGGACGCCCGACGGAGCACCAAATCAATAGCCAAGGACCTAGCGATCCCGAGGGCGACCGTCCACGAAAGGATCAGGAGGATGTCCGAGAAAGGGGTCATCAAGGGTTTTACCGTGGTCCCCGACTTTTCCAAGCTGGGCGAGCCCATAACAGCCTTTATACTGATGTCCTTCCTTCCGAACAACAAGATGTCCCAGAGGGAGCTGGCACTGAAGATCGCCGCTTTGGACGGGGTACATGAGGTGCACTTGATCTCGGGGGAGCATGACATACTCATGAAAGTAAGGGGTCAATCCATGGAGAGCATCGGCTCGCTCGTCATCGACAAGATAAGGCAGATGGACGGTGTGGGCAAGACACTTACCTGCGCCTGCTTCGCAACGGTAAAGGATGAGTAGGACCGAAAAAAAGTGTCTGCCAAATCCGCTGCCAAGGCATATGACACGGGCCGTAATATATCTCTCAGAACCTTAAAAACGAAGCTGATAATAAGTCGATATCAAGGATGCTGACTATGCTGTTTTCTAGCATGTCCGGCAAGGGCTTAACACCTTGACCTTATGGTCGGAAAATTTGTAGGGTGTCTGACACCTGGCATACACCGTTATACTCAATCCGAAACGTTTAATAGAACCGTAAGTGTTAGTGTTTTTCACTCGGGATGTGAACAGATTTCCTGCTGTCCAGTAGCTTGTGGGCGAACGGATGGCTGAGGCTTGTTACCGGGTGGGGAGGGATAGGTTGTATAACGATCAATTAGCGGAAGCTGTGTTCGGTCGCGGGGCAGACAAGATCGAACCAAAAATCGAGGTCCTAGGAGGTCGGGACGATTTCAAGCCCACCTTGGGATGCAAGGCTCGATCTATGGGCCCCTCTGGTATGCTCTTGTCCGAGCCGGTCGCCACGTCCCGCATCCTATGCTCATGCGGTGCGGTAGTTGAGCTGGACCGGTCAGTTGTTGGCATCAAGCATAAGCTCGGGAAGATGGTCGAGTGCCGGAAATGCCGCAATGCCCGAATAGCCCGTGAGAAGGAGGAAGAAGATATCGCCTTCACCGGGATCAAGGAAGAAGGGGAGGGGTGACCCCCTCCTTCGATAATCTTAACATCCATTACAGAACCGTTCTATCAGAATTAATGATGTCCAGGACAATGTTCTCGACTTACATTCGATGACCATGGGCCAAATCGCCCTACTTTTATATACGCCTCATCAGATAGCAATCGACCCGGTAATCTAGGGAGTCAGCTTCTATGGACATGTTAGTTGTATCCGGTTTTCTCGGTTCTGGCAAGACCACCATGATATTGGCGACGATTGGGAAGTATATCGATACCACAAAGAAGAAGGTGGTGATCATCGTCAATGATTTCGGCAAGATCGGGATCGACGGCGCCATGATGAAAAGGTATGGCCTAGATGTCCAGGAAATGCCCAGCGGTTGTATTTGCTGCACCCTGGGGTCGGATTTCCTGGAGACGGTCAATACCGTTGCCAGCAACTTCAAGCCCGACATGATCCTGGTCGAGCCAACGGGAATAGCCGATCCTGCGAACATCATTGACAGCATGAAGATGTACCGAGGCCCGAAGGTCGACCCGGTCCGTATATTCGTAGTGGTGGACGCAGTCAGATTCCCATTGATCCTCAAGGCGTTGGCGATCCCGCTGAGGAATCAGCTCAACGCCGCTGACATAATCGTCATCAACAAGATCGACGAGTCCGGTCCGGAAGCGGTCCAGGTGGTCAAGACCAGCCTGGAAGGGCTAGGGATCAGGAAAAAGTTGATAGTGGTATCGGCGGTCACCGGAGAGAACCTGGACCAGGTCGTTGAAGCGATGGTGGACGCATGATGGCGGAGGATTTCTCGGCCTGCGCCGCAAGGATCCACGTGACGTTCAGGCTACAGATTCAACCGGCCGAGATGCAGAAGATGGTCGAGTCGCTCATGACCCGGATCGCACTGGATTGCGTCGAAACTGGGACCAGGTTGATAGGGCACATCAAGTGCATCGCAGAGGTGGAGGCAGGCAAATATATCGCCTGCTCCGTGACCACTCCGGACGGCAAACCGCGTTGCTCCAGCTCATTCGGCATCGCTTCGGATAAATTGGAGATCGTGGTGAATGTGCTGCAGTATGGTCTCGACAAGGAGACCATAGAAG
>JBEKDM010000059.1:0-14039 GCA_050014375.1 Methanomassiliicoccales archaeon
TCCTTGACTCCGACGAACGCGGAGGCCGGCGTATCAGGCAGCTCATCATTGAGAAGCTGCGCGGAGGCGGCATCCACCGTTGGAAGTACATGTTCACATTGCAGAGCGGGCGTCTCAGCGTCTTCGACCAGGACACTGAAAGCCAGCCATTGACCAAGGGGAAGCACTTCGCCGTCCCTGACCCGAACCAGAGAACCATCTCGTTCGGCTGCTCCGCCCTGGACAACGTAATGGGTGGCCTGCCGCGCGGCGGGATGGCGCTGATCGAGATCGATCAGGGAGTGCCGCAGAGCATGGTGCAGTGGCTCGAGACCAGCATGATCGTCGACCATCTGTCGAAAGGAAGGGGCCTGATCTGGAACCCACTCTATTCACTTGATTACGCCGAGATAGAGAAGAGGATGCAGGGCAAGCTTGAGAAGCCGGCCATGCAGGAAGGCTTGAACATCCTGGACACCAACAACCAGTCCACCAACGGATACCCGTTCCTGCGGGCGATCGAAGGCACGGACGCTTCCCACGATCTGCGCTGGGATTCGCTCAAGTACATGCTTTCCCGTTCGGCCGCACCTTACCTTTCCATACTCGGCTTCGATTCGATGGAGGCGACCTATGGCGGCGACGTGCTGCCCCAGACGTTCCATCACATCGATGCCATGAGGCGGGGAGGGCATGTGGTCGTCGCGGAGGCGACCCCGATCAGCAAATCGTTGCTCTATCTGGCCAACCAGGCCACTATGCACCTGAAGCTGGAGAGCGTCAACGGTACGGTGTTGTTGTGCGGTCAGAAGCCGTATACGCCTTACTATCACCTCGAGATCGATGTGGAGCAAGGGCGTGAATGCCCCAAGTTGGTGCCCATGGTCTGAGCGACCGAAAAGGAGAAGAGGAGCATAAATGAACCCGTCAAGGGTCCTTGAGCACACCGAGAAGCGACCAAACGCTTCTGCCAGGATTGCAGCTAGCGGTATGCCTCTTGGATTCGTGTTCATTAAAAAAAGCCTGCTGGCTTTTTATTCTAAGTCGGCAATAGGGGTCCATCCATGGTAGACCTCCTAGGAGCCTCCCAGCTTCTCACGGATCCGTATGCGGTCAAGATACTGGTCGCAACTGTAAGACTATCGAAATGCGCCCAGGACATATCCACCCAGTTCGGGATACCGATCGCTGCCTGTTACCGCCGGATACGCGACCTGGAGAATGCCGGCCTGGTGGTTTGCACAGAACGGAAGCTGACCAAGAACGGGAAGCGCGTCTGCTACTATGTCTCGATGGTCAAGAGCGCCATCGTCTTTTATGAGGAAGGGAAGCTCAAGGTCAAGTTCCAGATGAAGGACGGGACGCTCGGATCCCCGAACGACGGCTGGCACGACATCGACGTCGAGCAGCGCGAGGACGTTCTCCCCCCGGATGACAAGAACGATAGCCTCGAGGATGATCCCGGCGACGAGCGGTAACTGGCTGGCTTGGGCTACGAATCTCGAAGGTTATCGAAAGAGTTATAAATAGTCTGCATTATGTCCAACTCGCCTTAATTGTCAATTGCACAATTGAGAGTGAGATTTATGACCGAACTGTTAGAGGACCTCGACCAGAAGCGTCAGCTCAACAACAACGAGGCGGAGAAGCACAGGCGGCTCCGGGATGAACTCAACGAAAAGACCAAAGAATGGGTTCAAAAGAGAGATGAGCTGAACGCAAAGGTCCGTGAACTGGTAGAAGAGGCGGCTAAGCACCGCGAGACTAGGGACGCATTGAACGAACAGGTCAAGGCATCAAAGGAAAGCCGCGACCAATGGAACAAGAAGGTCAACGAGCTCAACGAGAACGTTACCAAGCTCAAGAAGGATACCATCCCGCACGAGGGACCATCGGTCGCTCGCATGAAGAAGGACCTTAAGGCCCTCGAGTTCAAGCAGATGACCTCTTCCCTCACCAAGGAGAAGGAGAAAGAACTGGTCGACCTGCTGAAGTCCCTCTCGATGCAGATCAAGGAACGCGAGAAGTCCCTGGAGATGAACTCCGACGTAAAGGGCGCTATTCATGACCTCCGCGAGGCCAAGGACCAGGCTGAGGCCCAGCACAAGCTCGTCTCTGAACTGGCCGAGAAGGCTCAGGCGGAACATGACGCGATGATCCAGCTCTACGAGAAGGCCGACTCCCTGAGGAAGGAAGCGGACGGATCGCAGGAGAAGTTCATTGAGACCAAGGTAAAGGCGGACGATGAGCACAAGAGGCACATCGAAGCCATCCGTCAGGTGCACGACTACGACAAGATCATCACTGGCCTGAGGCAGAAGGCCCGCAAGGCGAGGAAGAAGAAGGACGAATCCTCCGCCATGAAAGAGTCGGAAGAGATCTTTGACAAGTTCAAGCGGGGCGAGAAGCTCAGCACCGAAGACCTGATGACCCTCCAGAAGACCGGCTACCTATAGCCGAAACCCCTTTCATCATATTCTTTTATATATAGCCAGCATTCCATTGGAGACAATGGTCCTTATGATTATCAAGGGTCAACTAATTTTAAGAAAGTTATATATATTCTATAAACGATAGTAGTTTCGGGAAGGTCTGGGCTCATTTTCAGAGTGCATCCCATCCCTTCTGACAAGGCTAGCCCTTCCCAAACCTTTTTCCTTCTATCAGCTTTGTTATGCTTTCGCAAAAAGGTTATTATTCCTTGACACCTACCGCTGGCAGAGGACTTTGAAATGGTGCTCGAGAACCTTGGCCAATCGTTGCGCGACGTGCTCAAGAAGATAGTCAACGCCAGCAACATCGACGAGAAGCTCGTCAAAGAGATAACCAAGGACATCCAGAGGGCACTGCTCCAGGCGGACGTCAACGTAAAGCTGGTGCTGGAGATCACCAAAGAGGTGGAGCGCCGGGCTCTGACCGAGAAGCCGGCTGCGGGGAAGAGCTCAAGGGAGCACGTGATCCGCATCATCAACGACGAGCTGGTGAAGATCCTGGGAGAGCAGAAGACGCTCCCGATACAGAAGCAGACCATCATGATGGTCGGCCTGTACGGTCAGGGGAAGACCACCACGTCCGGAAAGCTGGGCCGTTATTTTCACAAGAAGGGCATGAAGGTCGGGCTGATCGCCGGCGACGTCTACCGTCCGGCGGCATATGACCAGCTGAAGCAGATCGCCGACAAGGTAGGCATCAACTTCTTCGGCATACCGGGGGAGACGAACGCCTCCAAGATCGTCGCCGAAGGCATGAAGGCTCTGGCGAACCAGGACATCATCATCGTAGATACCTCTGGTCGTCACGCGCTCGAGGCGGACCTGATACAGGAGATCAAGGATATCGCCAACGTGGCCAAGGCGACCGAGCGGATACTGGTCCTGGACGCATCCGTGGGTCAGCAGGCCGGACCCCAGGCCCAGGCGTTCCACGATGCGGTGGGCGTAACGTCCGTCATCATCACCAAGATGGACGGCACGGCCAAGGGCGGTGGTGCGCTGAGCGCGGTCGCCCGTACCAAGGCGCCGATCGTCTTCATCGGCGTGGGCGAGCACCTGGAGGACCTTGACCCGTTCATCCCATCACGTTTCATTTCGCGCATGTTGGGCATGGGCGATCTGCAGTCGCTGCTGGAAACGGCGAAAGAGAACATCAGCGAAGAGGCGGCGGAAGAGACCACCAGGAAGATAATGTCCGGCAAGTTCACCCTGAGGGACATGTACGATCAGATGGAAATGCTCTCCAACATGGGCCCGCTCAAGAAGCTTATGGGCATGCTGCCTGGCATGTCCGGCGGCATGACCGACAAGATTAACGTGGAGGAGTCGCAGGTCCGCCTGGCCAAATACCGCATCATCATGGACTCGATGACCGAGGCGGAGATGGGAGAACCCCGGCTGATCAAGGGCAACCGCATCAACCGTATCGCGCGCGGTTCGGGCACCGACCCGAAGGATGTGCGCGAACTGCTCCACCAGTACAACAACTCGAAGAAGGCGGTCAAGGGCTTCATGGGCAACCGCAAGTTGCGCAAGCAATTGATGAAGCAGGCAGGGGCGGGCGGCCTGGAGGATATCCATTGAGAAGGTTCGTGATCGTCGGCCATAAGGCCGTCACCAACGGAGATTTCAAGCTCGATGACATGGCCGGGGGGGCCGGGCGTCTGGACATTCTCCTCAGGTGCATCAACTCGGCGTTCTTCCTGTCGCACAAGCTGAGACGGGACGTCGAAGTGTACCTCGTTCTGCAGGGTCCGCCGAACCCGCCGCGCACGGTGCGTTTGGTCGGAAACGAGCTCAAGTACCTCAACCCGGACGAAAGGAGCACCGGGGCGCTCGTTCGCAATGCATTGCTGCAGACCGGCGAAAGGGAGATGAAGAGCTCGCCAGGGATATACATTTCAGACCGCTCCTTTGTGGATGTCATCAATGGGCTCGCAGAAAAATCCCGGATCATCTATCTGAAGGAGGACGGGAACGACGTGCGGGACAAGAAGTTCGAAGGGGACGTTACGTTCGTGCTCAGCGATCACAACGACCTGACCAGTGAGGAGGAGTCGCAGCTCATGCGCCACATTCCAGGGATGATCTGCCTCGGTCCCATCTCCTATCACGCTGATCACTGCATAATCATCATGAACAACGAGCTTGACCGGCGTTGTGAGGGTAGCATCGGCGAGATGCCTGAATCGCCGCAACGGTGATTTGATTGGCAAAGTTCTTTTAAGGGCCTTACATTACAAATTCGATGCAATTCAAGGACAAGATCGCCCAACACAAGCATTGCCGCGAGTGTGGCAAGGCATTCGTCGGAGACGATCGTTTCTGCTCCGAGGAGTGCGGCGGGTCGAACAAGGCGATCATGCAGAAGAAAAAGAAGCAGCTGATGATGCTCTATGTCGTCAGTTTCATCGTCCTGATAATTGCGGTCATTCTGATGGGATTGAAATGAAGGTTGCGGTCGGGGGTACGTTCAGCGTCCTGCATAAGGGGCACCGGGCCCTGCTCGACAAAGCTTTCGAGGTAGGGGACGAAGTGGCCATCGGTCTAATGTCTGACGAATACGCCGTCAAGCACAAGATAAAGATGACCCCGATGCTCGAAAGAAAGGCCGCGGTCATAGAATATGCCGAGACCAAAGGCAAACCATACATCGTGCACGTCATAGGCTCATCCCAGGGTGAGGCCGCCACGGACAGCACCCTGGATGCCATCGTCGTTTCCCCCGAAACGATAGGCAACATCGCCATCATCAACGCCGAGAGGGAACGCTATGGTCTCAAGCGGTTAATGATCGTGCAGATCGGTCACATACTGGCGGACGACTACTGCCCGATCAGCTCGACCAGGGTCCTCATGGGCGAGGTAGACCTGGAAGGGCATCTGAACCGGCCGCTGATCGTCCACGTCGGGTCGGTAAACCCGGTCAAGATCGAGGCGGTGCGCAATGTGTTCTCGCGATACTTCCCGGAGCTGGAGATCGAAGGCTCCGTGACCCGGACGTCCGTCCCGGACGAGCCGTGGGAGGATGACGTCAAGCGTGGAGCGAAGGAGCGCGCCTGGCAGGTCATGCAGAACGCCGACATCGGCGTGGGACTCGAGGCCGGCCTGTTCCGCCGCGAGGATGGGATCTATGACGTCCAGTACTGCGCCATCCTGGACAAGATGGGCCGCTACACGTTCGGCACCGGGCCCGGTTTCCGCTACCCGTCGATGATGGAGGCCGAGCTCCTGAAGGGATCGACCGTGGGAGAGGTGTTCGCCGAGAAGATAGTGGGCGAGAACATCGGCAAGCAGGGCGGAGCGATCGGATATCTGACCAATGGCGTCCTGAAGCGCCAGGCGTTGACCGAGTCGGCGGTTCTGGCGGCGATGGTGCCGCGGATCAACAAAGAGCTCTACTTCGAACGGTTCTAGGTGCGGGCCTTCTCCCGGCGCTGTTTTACGAATTCCATGTACTGTTCCAGCGTACCGCAGTTCTCCGAACCGACGCACTCGAAACGCCGGTATTTGAGGCAATAGAATCCCTCCGGCGTGCTGAACTCGCAGGGCTTGCGTTTTTCCGCTTTGCACTCGTCCTTGATGCAACTGAAGCCCTTGTACTGGCCGGTGCATTTGTCATCGGACGTTAGGTAGTCGCAGTGCATCACTCCACCCCGTTGCGGAACTTGACCATGGAGCCAAAGTAGTCCTCGGCCGAAGTGCAGTTGTCCTTGCCGGCGCAGTAGAAACGTTGATACTTGGCGCAGTAGAGGCCATACCAGTGCTCTTTCGAGCAGTCGTCGTGGTACTTGTTGTGCCGCGTGACATTGGCATGCCTACAGGAGTCCTCTCCGACGCATGCGGTCGAATCGATCAGGCCATGGGCGCAACGATCGCCCTTGTAACGGTACTTGCACAAACGGTCCACCCCCATCCGTTCCGAGCAGGACAAGCATAGCCTTTTCAGAATATAAATCTGTCTGAATGAAAATACCTGACCAGTGTTGCGGGCGATGTGTTCCGGCAGAAAAATATAAAGCGGGCGCGGTTCAAATTGGTCTTCTGCTCTAGATCTACCAGAGGATATCCGATGCCCAAATACCGCTGCAATGTGTGTCATGTTTTCGAGTACGAGATAGACCGGGGGGACTCCTTCACTGGCATCAAACCGGGAACGAGACCTCAGGACTTTCCGGACGATTGGAGATGCCACATCTGCGGATCGGACAAGACCCATCTGCAGATCGTCGAGGAGAGGACGGAGTCCCAACTGCAGGAGAAGGTCACATGCCCGCACTGCGGCAAGGTGCACACACTGAAGGTGATGCTGGAAGAGGAGGAGATAGGCGGTTATCTGGCCCGATGGCAGCGCAAGAGCGACGAGACCGAGGTCCGGATGTCAGACATACACCGGATGTCGACCACGAACGAATCGGTGATCGAACCCATGCGCACAAAGGCCAACGTCATCTCCTGGGACGACATATTGGTGTTGGGCGCTCAGCTGGCCAAGATCCCCCTGGACCGATGGGATCCGGTCAATACCACCAGCGTCATCGGGCCGGGGGCAAAAAAGCCAATGGTCCTGGACATGCCTGTCTATGTCTCGCATATGTCGTTCGGTTCGCTTTCCCGGGAGTGCAAGGTGGCACTGGCCAAAGGCAGCGCGGCGGTCGGTTCGGCCATCGGTTCCGGTGAGGGCGGTCTGATCGAGGACGAGTTCACCAACGCACACCGTTACATCTTCGAGTACGTCCCTAACAAATACTGCGTGACCGAGGAGAACCTGAAACGCTCGCATGCCATCGAGATCAAGATCGGCCAGTCGGTGAAACCGGGGATGGGCGGGCTCCTCCCGGCAGAGAAGGTGACGAAGGAGATCGCGGAGATCAGGGGTAAGCCGGAGGGGGTCGACATCATCAGCCCGGCGAGCTTCCCCGAGATCCGGGACAGGAAAGGGCTGAAGAAGGTGGTGGACATGCTGAAGGACGTTTCCGGGGGACGGCCCATCGGCATCAAGTTGGCGGCCGGCCACATCGAGGACGACCTGGCCATGGCACTTTACGCCGAGCCTGACTTTGTGACGCTGGACGGACGGCCCGGGTCGACCGGGGCCTCGCCCAAGTTCGTGAAGGATTCGTCCTCGGTGCCGACCCCGTTGGCCCTGCACCGGGCCAGGAAGTTCATGGACAAGGAGAAGGCGGACGATGTGACGCTGGTCATCACCGGCGGTCTGCGCGTTTCATCGGACTTTGCCAAGGCATTGGCCATGGGAGCGGACGCGGTCGCCATCGGCACGGCGGCGCTCATGGCGGTGGGTTGCCAGCAGTACCGGGTCTGCGACACCGGACATTGCCCGGTCGGTATAACCACTCAGGACCCAAATTTGCGTGCACGTCTGATCGTCGACATCTCGGCAAGAAAGGTGGAGCATTTCCTGCGGGTCTCGAACGAGGAACTAAAGGACTTTGCCCGGATGACCGGTAATGACGACGTGCACAAGCTGAGCGTCGAGGACCTGTGCACGGTGAGCTCGGAGATCTCCAGTTATACGGACATCAGGCATGCGTAGGATGTCTGTATGAAAATGAAGGGGAAGGGTTTCGGCCATTCCTCTGGGTGGAGGATTGCCTAGCCGGTCAGATCATCGCTTCCTTCGGCTCTTGCTTCCGGCGCTTCAGTCGTTCCCGGACGCGGAGTTCTTCCTGTCCTCCTTCCACGAGTACTGGCGAAGAACAGGAAGACGGAAGGAACCCCGACGACCACCCTCCGATCGTTCCTAGAATGAAACGGCCACAATTCCCTTCTTGTGCCCTTTGTCCACGTAACTGTGGGCCTCAGCGATCCGTTCGAACGGATACGTCCTGTCCATGACCGGCCTTATCTTTTCGGTCTCAACCAGCTCTTTCAGGAAGATCAGGGCTTCTTTCTGTTCTTTTTGTGTGATGCCTTTGCTTGCCTGGCCACCTATCACGTGCTTCCCCGTTGTCGCTGCATACCATCTTCGTTTTGGACCTTCCGCCACCATGACCAAATGAAGATAGTACCCATTTTCCTTTAGCGAGTTTTTGACCCTTGAGAACTTCGTCTTTCCTACCGCATCAAGGATGATATCATAGGTCTGTCCGTTCCTGGTGAAATCCTCTTTCTTGTAATCAATTACAGCATCGGCACCCAGGGATTTTACCAATTCCAGGTTCGCGGTACCACATACCCCGGTAACTTCTGCCCCGAAGTACTTGGCAAGCTGTACCGCATAGGTGCCCACTGCCCCGGACGCACCATTGATCAGCACTCTTTGTCCGCTCCGGATATTCCCTTTCCTGAGAAAAAGCAGTGCCGTAAGTCCCCCAAAGGGAATGCCGGCTGCTTCCTCATAGGTCCTATTGGCTGGCCTGAGGGCGACCAGACCATCTTCTGGCACACATAGATATTCGGCATAGGCACCAAAACCATGCATGGTGGAACCAAAGACCTGATCGCCCACTTTGAATCGCTTTGTGTCCTCGCCCACGGCATCAATTTCCCCCGCAAACTCGCTCCCAAGTATTGGTTTCCGGGGTTTGGTGAAACCCAACGCCAGATGACCGGCGATCCAGAACATGGGGGGAACAGTGAAACTCCTCATTCTGCAATCTCCTGTAGTAACGGTCGTCGCATGCACCCTTATCCGAATTTCATTGTCCCTGGGAACCGGCTTTTCCAACTCAGAGATCCGAAGGACCTCAGGCGGTCCGAATCTTGTGCAGACTATTGCCTTCATTTTTCCCCTCCAATTCAGCCAAAAAGGCACTTGTTTTTCGATCCACCGATCTATAGCGATCTTCAAATGATGGCTACAGGTAGGTGACCGCTCAGCTCTTCGACTTGACCTCCGCCACCATGGCACACTTGGTCAGGACCTGGAACCTGGTGAGCGATGGAGGGATCAGGACCTTTGCGCAGTTCTTTATCGACATGACGCTCTGGTCGAACGTGTCCCAATCGATGTCGTCGGCAAATTCCAGGGCCTTGATGCTGTGGAACATGACCGGTCCCTTCAGCGATTCCAGGTCCTTCTTCGTGACCGTGAGCGCGTTCAGGTTCCCTATGCGGTAGTTGGTCGTGCCGATGTCCTCCACCAGCGCGCGCATCACAATGGTCGTCAATTCCCCGATGGAGAGCTCGCGTTTCTTGGCCTCGGCGGTAAACTTGGCATAGACATCGTCGTCTATGCCCCGGATGGTTACATCTGTCACGTGATTACCTCTTCAGCTTCGACAGGTCTTTTCGTGTCGCCAAGGCGGCGGTTATGAAGAACCCTCCCACGAACATGGCCAGGATCGGGAAGACCGCGTACCACGGAACGGTATAGCCGAGTATGGCCAGGAACCATGTGGCCCCGAACAGGAACAGGAGGGAGCCGACAACGGACCCGAACCATCTCAACGCCCTGCCCTCGGCAGGCGGCATCTGGACCATCGGCACATATGTGTCGATCGGATCGGTCGTTCCCTCTGCGCCCTTCGCCAGCAGCTGGCGGCGTACATTCTCCTTGAAGTTCGCATCATTTCCTAGATCGTTTGGTGTTGACGAGTCTGTTGTATTTGTCACCATATCACCATTGCACCATAGTATCAAATGCACCATGTTGTATTTAATATTGTCTTGGAGGTGTTAAATGACCTCGCGGAAAATAAGAATAGTATATGACTATCCAGTCAAGCAAAATTATAGGCTGGCCCATCGAATTCAAGTTGGCTCAAATAATCGATTTCCAGTCAGAACAAGGTTTGTTAGAAGTTGGCGCCGAGGGGGAGATTCGAACTCCCGAGGTACAGGGTACCACCAGCTCTCAAGGCTGGCGCCGTAATCCGGGCTTAGCTACCTCGGCTTGGATTGCCCAAACAGATATTTGGTTAAGATGTTTGCGCTCAGAATATCTTCCCGACCTTGCCCTCGACCAGGACATCGAGGTTCACCTCGAAGGCGATGACCGGGTATCCCAGCTCGAAGACGGTGATCACTTCCGGGTGCAGTTCACCGAACGAGCCGACGCATTTGCCGCCGACCAGGACGGACGCCCCCCTTCCGTTGATGTACATACCAGACTCGAGCGGTTCCAGATCGAACTTGACCGACAGGTCGCGCATGACCCCCTCCACGACCGACTTCATCTCGGTGAATCCGGCCTTGGAGTGGATCGCCATGACCGCCAGGTTCTTTCGGCGTTTTCCCTCGACGACGTCACCTACCTCGAATATCCTCTGGGGCAGGTCGCGGTGCTTGCTCTTGCGCAGCACCGCCAGCAAAGAGGGCATTAGTCGGAGACGAAGGCAGGTGTGGTCCTCGCTGACCGGGTTCAGCACTTCTACGACCTCCTGCTCCTGCACCCGCATGTGCGTGAACTGATCCTCCTTTGACGTGAGCGTGAGCGTCGTCACTTCCCAGAACCCATAGCCGACCATGAGCTGACGGACCAGGTCCGCTGCTCGTTCGATGGGCCGTTCCGAACCTACGGTCTGCATTTTCGGCAGGACCTTACCGAAGTTCTCATAACCGTAGCCGATGGCGATGTCCTCGATAACGTCATGCGGATGTATCAGGTCCATGCGGACCGCCGACGAATTAACGTTGAGCCTCTTGCCTTTGCCCTCGGCGGAATATCCCATCCGTGCCAGGCACTTCGTCATGCTGTCCGCGTCCAGCTCCACTCCGAGCCACTTGTTGGCCGCGGCGATGTCGATCTTCCACAGTCCGGGCTCCAGTTTGGGGGTTACCTCCTTCTTCCTTCCCCTGGTGACCGTGACCGTCTCGATGTCGCCGCCCCTCTCCGCTATTGAGGTCGTTACAATGTTCAATACGCCGTTGATTGTGACCTCGTCCATGCCGGTGACGTCGATGAAGATGTTCTTGGTATCGCACGTGACCGTCGTCAGCCGGCCGTTGATGATCGGCGGGAACGAGAGCACGTCTCCGTTCGCGTCGAGTATCACCGGGTAGAGCGGTTGCCCTTCCAATATGGACTTGTAGGCGACGCCCTTCTCGTGCTTCTCCAGGACCTCGCGCATCGTCATCGGCTCTTCCTTGGCCAGGGGGACGAACGATATGCTGTCCGGTTCGGCGCCCTTGTAGACGAACGGCGGCGACACCTTATCCAGGTCGTGGACGCCGATGGCGACCTTCACGCGCTTGCGGCCGACGGTAAGGTGCAGCTTCTCCTGCAGTTCCATCAGGGAGCGGATGATCTGATCGGTCATGACGACGTTCTTGATCACGGCCGCTACCACAAAGGGACGTACCTCGGCGACCGAGTCTTCGACCTTCAGGGTGATGCCGGAATCCTTGGTCGGGTAGACGCGCAATCCCGGGTTAATGTCCATGAACGCTCGCAGCGCACGTGCCACGCCTTCAACCGAGTACAGGTCCGGCCGGTTCGGGAAGAACTCGATCGACGTCTCGCCGGTGGCGGCGTCGAACTCATGCAGGTCCGCTCCGATCATGGGGATGCGCTCCAGCACGACCGAGCTGGGGAGGTCCTTGCCCAGCAGACCGACCAGGTCGTTGAAGTTGAAGTTGATTACTGGCATGGTGGCATGCGATGATTATGAGACTATTTTACTCTTTCCAGTTTCACCGGCCAAGCGCCTTGTGCGCCTTGCCCAGCTCGCCTGCCGATTGTGCAGCTAGAGTGGAAAGTTCGCCCGCTAAAACGACCGCGCCGACGATCTCCGCCAGTTTTTTCGATTTTCCCAGACCGACGCAGTCGATCATGGAAAGCGCCTCGCTCTGGCATGGCAAACGCGTTCCTCCGCCGACCGTGCCGACCTCGACGCACGGGATCCTAACGGACAGGTAGAGACCACCTTCGACCATTTCCGCCGTGGTCATGCCCATGCTGCCCTCGACCACCTGGGCCGGATCTTGCCCCATCGCCAGGTATAGCGCGGCGATCATGTTCGCCATATGAGCGTTGAATCCATATGACAATGCTAGAGCCGAGCCGACCAGGTTCTTGCGGAAGCAGGTCTCGACCGCCCTCTCGGCGGTGGTGTGGAGCTTCTCCTCTAGGATGCTGTTCGGTATGGTGACGTCGGCCAGCACCACTTTGCCTCGGCCTTCGATGGCGTCGATGGCGGCCGGCTTTTTGTCTGTGCACATGTTGCCTGAAACAGAAATTAGCATGGCGCCGGTCTTCTCCTCGATGAGCCGTGCGGCTGCCTCCGTGGCGATCGTGGCCATGTTCATGCCCATGGCATCACCGGTATCGTACGAGAATCGGAGGTACAGGCTCTTTCCGGAGGCGAACGCCCTGACCTTCAGCAGCTTGCCGTGCTTGGTGGTGCTCTCGGCAGCTGCCCTGATCTCGTCGAAATGGTCATCGACCCAGCAGGCCACCTCGGCGCAGTGCTTCACGCCTTCTGTGCGGAAAACGGGAGCACGGGTCATCTCATCCTTGACGATGACGACATCGGCGCCGCCGGACGAAGAGATGACACTGCAACCGCGGGAGACGGAAGCGAGCAATGCACCTTCGGTGGTTGCCATCGGGACCAGGAACTCGCCCTTGGCGTGACCGCCGTTGATAAGAATTGGACCGACAAACCCGAGAGGAATCTGGACGCATCCGATCATGTTCTCGATGTTCTTCTCTGCAACGATCGGGTCGAAGGAGCAGTGCGAGATCGCGCTCAGCTTGGCGCCGGTGAACTCCTCCGCCGCTTCACGACGTTCGTCGACGTCCTCCTTGGTCTTGCCCCTGTTCTTCAGACCGCCAGCCATGTTGATCGTTCAGGTATTGACCTTCGGCATATAGTTATTGCCCATTGGCGTGGCGGAACCGATCCCTCGTTCTATTGTTCGACCCACTTTCAAAGCTTAGGGAGTCACTTATATAGCGTGATAGCCTATTTTTGTTCATGGAGCAGGAAGTTCGTTGTCAGAGCTGCGGGATGCTGATGGGAAACGGGCTTTTCGGGACGCTTGCCAATGGCAAGGAGACCAGGGAGTATTGCCGGTTCTGCTTCCAGAACGGCAAATACACCGAACCGGAAGCGACCATGCACGGGATGATCGAAAACTCGGTGAAGATCATGGTCAAGAAGATGGCCATTCCGGAGGAGAGGGCAAGGGAGATCGCCAACTCGACCATAACTCCTTTGAATAGATGGTCCTCGCCAGGCAATGTCAGAGAGAAGGTCTAAGCACGATGGTTTTTAGTTGCCATTTGGTCCCAGGACAGAGAAAGCTTTAAAATGGCCATTGGTATTCCCTGAACTCAACCAGAAAAGGGCCCATAGCTTAGTCTGGTTGGAGCGTCCGGCTGATAACCGGAAGGTCGGGAGTTCAAATCTCCTTGGGCCCACTAATACTAACTGGCTTGGCATCGAAAAGGTAAAAAGCCCTCAAAGCCAAGCCCTTCTCGATTCTTACAAACGTTGGGGCGTAGAGCAAAGAAAACTGTCCGAACTCAAGAATTCGGGCAAGCTAATTCTGATACGTAGCTGCGCTTCCGTCTCGCCGACGGTGAGGCAGTGACCCCCGACGAGTACATCGTCGAGCGGTGGATCATCGCCATTTCTACCATCGCGTTCATCCTAGGGGTCG
>JBEKDM010000060.1:0-13818 GCA_050014375.1 Methanomassiliicoccales archaeon
TGAACGCCGCCTCTATGGGCAGCTTCGGGACCATTTCCAGGAGCTTGTCGTTCGGGACCACGATGGTGGTGTCGCAGGCCTGCCTCAACTTGTTCAGTCCATCAAGTGCGTTTTCCATCCGGACCGTTCCTTCGGCCTTGAAGGGAATGGTAACAACACCCAGGGTCAATGCCCTTATCTGTTCCTTGGCGATACTGGCGACATAGTGTGCTGAGCCGGTCCCGGTCCCGCCTCCCATACCTGCGGTGACGAAAACGATGTTCGCGCCGTTGAGGAAGTCCCTGATCTCACCGTCATTCTCGCGTGCGGCCTCCTCCCCGACCTCTGGCCTCGCTCCTGCGCCGAGACCCCTGGTCTTTGACTTTCCTATCAATATCTTCTTCGGGGCACGGATGGTCAGCAAGTGCTTGGCGTCGGTGTTGATGGCGCAGAGCTGAGCCCCGTTGATGCCGGCATCAACACACCTATTGATCGTGTTGCAGCCGCCACCGCCGCATCCGATGATCTTGATGCAGACGTCCAACGAAGCTGCGATACGAAGCAGTTCTTCATCGGACGCGCTCACGACCGGAGCCGCCTGTTGGTTTCCCATACTTCCATTTGCCGGTTGCTTAGCTCCGGCACTCGATAGCGCTTCCTTTACTAATGAACTTGGCATTTGTGCATCCCTAAATATATAGCATGCTAGTCCATTATAAATATTGCTACTCTGCAAAATTAACTGGGTAGATAAAATAATGCGATGCTTCGGATAATTACATGCTTTCTTGGATCTTGCTCGCTATTCGTATAGTAGTTCCTTTGGCGGCAGGCGGCATTTGAAAAAACAATTGGGCTGGACCGGCAAAGGTTAGATTTCGTTCCGATCTTATGTTTTCGGTGTCAGCCAGTCACTTTCGCGTAACCAGATCTCCGTGGCCCCATTGCATTACGAGTTAAAAATCACTCGTTACCCTTGACGTTCTTACGGGAAAAAAAGAATACAGCCTCAACGAGACTGTATTGGCTACTGTTTTCGTTCAAATTGGACAAGTGCCCTCGGTAATGATACCGACGACCTTGCCCAGTCCATCCTCCACTAGAACCACGGCGAAATGTCTATTGTGACATTTCAAAGGGTAAGTCGAAAGAAGATTGAGGAGGAAGATTATCTCCCCCAGTGTCTAGCCGCAGTTGACGTAATCTTCACGCTGATCTCTGAGGACAGGATCGACGTCCCGATCGAGTTCACCGCGGCGACCTTGTAATAGTAGGTCGTGCCAGCGACGGCGGTCGTGTCCCTATAGGACAGGGCCGTTGAAGCCACCGAGGTCAGCAGAGACTCTTTGCCGGACGAAGTGCTGCGATAGATCTTGTACCCGGTGATGGCCGACCCGCCATTGCTTGACGGGGCTTTCCAGGTAAGTGTCGTCGTTCCGAGCGATTGGCTGACCGACAGGGAAGTGGGAGCGCCTGGCACAGAGCTTGTTGTCGGTGTCTGCACAGGTGTGGATGCTCCGACCGGAGTGAATTGGAAGTCCTTGAAGACCACCTCAACCGCTTTCCCATCGCTCGGTGCTCCGGAGAATTGCCACAGGTTGGTGAGTGCATGCACTCCAGTAGCATCCCTGGCCACATTCGAAGTGAAGCTTCCAACTGTGGTGCTGCCCTCCATCGTGGAGAACACGATCTTGGATGATGTCCAGGTTGTCGTGAACGTGGTCGCCAGTGTTGTTGTCGGAAGCTCGAATATCTGCTGTGTCACTCCGGCCTTGACTGGATCCGGCTGCACGGTGTAGGCGAAATTAGGGCTGTTTGCATCGCCCCACCTGGATATTTCCTGATCCACCTCATGTGAGTTGTCCAGATATGGGAACATTCCCAGGACGATGTTCTTGTCAATGTTCTGAACGCCATCGGTGACCCAGGTGTAGGTACCGTATCCGGTGACGTCCTGGGAGACTATCTCCACGTCCTTCCATGATCCGCTATCTTTCGAGAGCTTCATATGCAGATAACCGTTGGAATCAACCCAGACCTGCTGGGCTATGTTCACAAAGTTACCGTATCCGCTGACGTCCCAGGTCCTCCCGGCAAAATTTATTGTGGAGACCGTGGTGGTCGTCGTAGTGGCTGTCATGGCGTTCGTTACCGCAGCGTTCAATCCGTTAAGGTTTTTCCCATCCTGCCTGATGCCAATCGAGGAACTAATATCCCCCGTTGGGGCCATTAAGAAAATTGCCATCAGGCCGGGCAATATCAGTACGAACAATGCCCCCATCGCGAGGGCACGTTTATGTGTCCGGCTCATAAAAGGCGATTACAATCATGTGATATAAACAAAATTTTATCAATCTTATTCATCATAATATGATTTATGTCGTATCTTTCGTTGTAAATATTAATTATATTGATAATAACTTAACAAATGATACAACGTGAACTATTAATAGCGGCTTTGGAGCTAAAATTCAATTGACATTCTTTGAAGAATTCCAAGTTATCATCCGAATGACAAGCGACCTTGCACTGGAACCCGTTCTTTCAGCAGATCTTGGAAAACTAGATCGCAATCTGTGACTGAGACGGTCACAGATACTTCACTCAGGACATCATTCGAATTGCTGGAGGTTTTTCTCTCCGAATTCACCAAAATATATATCTATTGGAATCTCGGCTGTTATTTTGAGGATTCAGGATAGTGGGTCCGGGAAGTGTGTCATGTTAGAAGGTACTTCAAGTGTTGATATCCAACAAACATGATCGCCTATTCCACCCCTATCCAAGTCACGGGCTCCTCCAATACCATCATTCGTATGTATTCTGTGCTAACTCTTCGATGGGTTCTCACATTTTCCATCTGGTGGTATCGAGGGCACAATGTCTATGGTATGCGGAGGTTAATTTAACATGTCGATCAGAATTCGTAGGTATGTTTTCACGGTAGCACTATTTGGAATAGCAATTCTCGCATTCTCCCTATTTGCCGTCAATGCAAAGGCCGATACAGGAACTTCACCGGCTGAGGTTCACGTGTGCATGGGAGATAGCATAACAGCGGGTGCGTATCTTACTAATTATGATACGTATCCCGGCTTCCTTGGTCGTTTCACCGGAGGGACCACCATCAATAGTGGTATCGGAGGCGAGAACACCACTCAGATATTGGCTCGTTTCACGCCTGATGTGTTGGCCCATTCTCCCACATATGTGTTCCTGATGGGTGGAACGAACGATGTTTTGCAGAATTTGTCTGCGGCCACGATCGAGAGCAATCTGGCCACCATGTGCAATATGGCATCAACGGCAGGTGCAAAAACATTCCTCCTGAACATACCGCCTGCCACGATTTTTACCTCAGCCCAGAATGCTGAGGTAGCTCAGGTTAACGCTTGGATAGCGACGCAGGCGTCGGCCAATGTGATCCTGGTGAATGACCATGACATTCTGGCGAGTGGTACCACTCTAATTCCCGCCTACGACTTCGGGGACGGGGAACATCCGAGCTCACTGGGAATGGCGGTCATCGCCAAAAAAATAGTGCAAGTGGCTCAGACCAATGGAATATTCACCAATGTCAAGTTTTGGACCGCGGCCTCTAACGGAGCCGCCTCTACAGCCGCTAATTGGGCCGGAGGTGTTGCACCTGTCACCGGTGACAGGTTGGTGTTCGATTCCGGTAGTATCAAGAATTGCTCGTTTGACCAAGCCATGACATATGGTTCTATCAGCACCATCTCGACCTATACCGGTATTCTCAGTATAGGTGCTAACGTGGGGACGACTGATGACCAGGTGTATTTTGGAGGGACCCTCACCGGATCGTTTTCGTATACCGATATGTGCAGCGGCGATTTCGTTCAGCATGGGGGGGTCATTACCAATAATGTACTCAAACTCATCATGGCAGGGTCTGGCAAGAAGCTCCAAGTATCAGCGTTCAATTTCTATGATCTGACATTTAATGGCAATACTTCTATCGTATTCGATTATGCTTTTGCGGCACACGATATCGTGATCGCACCTGGCGTCACCGTTACGAATGTTAATGGGCTGGGGGGGCTTGAATGGCAGCCTTCCTTCGGTGGCGACACGTTCACCAATAATGGCCACATAACTGGCACAGGTCCCTTGATACTGCAATTGGACGGGGCCGATCTAACGTTGGCTCCAGGAACGATCGATTGTCCGACCACCGTAAGCCTGTCTTCATTGGCCGCCGCATCCAGGACGCTGACCTTGAGTACGAGCTCCAGCGTAGGATCATTGACGATCATATCACATCACACCACCAACACGATCACCCTCAACCTAAACGGTCATACACTCAACGCCCCATCCATCGTAATCTCCACTCGTGGGGTCCTCTCATCGTCCTTGGCAGGTGCAATGATCAACGCTACTGGCGTAATATCCGTGGCGACGGGAGGAACACTGGACGCTACAAGGATCTCAACCATCACGTGCACTTCATGTAATGGCGCAGGGAATTTTGTAGGAGCGGGCACAACGGCATTCATTATCCCTGCCGGCACAACAGCAATTGCCGCCAGCGCGTTCGCATCTTGCACCGTTATGAACGCAGTTACTATTCTTTCAGGCCTTACATCCATCGGGGCCTCGGCGTTCCAACAATGCGGCTCCCTGACCTCGATCACTTTCTTGGGACTCGTTGCACCGACCAGTGTTGGTGCGAATTGGATAGCGACTACCCCCGCAGGAATAAGAGGTCACGCTTACGTAGCCTCGAATTTCCCGGCACCAGGGCTCGCTTGGAACGGATTGACGATGGGCACGGTCATATCGGCACTCCCTAACAGCCCCACTGGACTGACGGCCATCGCCGGCAACGCCCAAGTGTCCCTGAACTGGACCGCGCCGGCGTTCAATGGCGGCAGCGCGATCGACTATTATGTCATCTATCAGAACGGTATCGCCCTGACCGATCATCCTACCGGATCGACGACGATCATCACCGGCCTGACGAATGGGCAGAGCTACACTTTCAACGTCTCAGCGCATAACATCGTCGGCCTAAGCGCTAGGAGTGGGGCAGTATCATCGACACCATTCACCGTACCCAATGTCCCGACCGGGCTGACGGCCGTTCCAGGCAGCGCCCATGTAACACTGAACTGGACCGCGCCGGCGTTCAATGGCGGCAGCGCCGTTCCTGGTTACAAGCTGTACCGGGCCGCGACCGAGACCGGAACCTACACCGAGATCGCTTCGCCCTCCGGAACGACCTACACCGATACTGGTCTGACCAACGGCCAGGCGTACTGGTATAAGGTCAGCGCGGTCAACGCCGCCGGAGAAGGAGCCAAGACCGCCCAGTTGACATCCGTTCCCTTCATAGGGCCAAATGCTCCGACAGGACTAACAGCCATACCAGGCAACTCTCGAGTGTCTCTGAACTGGACCGCGCCGGCGTTCAATGGCGGCAGCGCGATCGACTATTATGTCATCTATCAGAACGGTATCGCCCTGACCGATCATCCTACCGGATCGACGACGATCATCACCGGCCTGAACAATGGCCAGAGCTACTCTTTCACCGTCGCCGCACATAATCCGGCGGGAATCGGCCCCCAATCCGATTCGAGTGCGGTCACTCCATGCACTGTCCCAAGCAGCCCAGTGCTCACCAGCGCCACTGCCGGGAATCTCAGTGTCACCCTCGTTTGGACTGCCCCGGCATCGAACGGGTACAGCCCGCTCACTGGCTATGAGATGTGCTTCGGCACCAGTGTTGTTAACACCACCTGGACCAAGTTCAGCACCGTAGGTGCTTCGGTCCTGAGCGAGAAGATCACAGGTCTGACCGCAGGGACCACCTACTACTTCGGCGTCAAGGCGTTGAACGTTGCAGGCAGCTCCGCAATGTCCAACAACTGGACATCAGTGCCTTATACCATACCTGGCGCTCCGACCCTGACCTCGGCTACCGCAGGAGTGAACAGTGCTGTCCTGGTCTGGACCGCCCCGGCATCGAATGGCGGCAGTCCCATCACCGGCTACTTAGTGTACTATGGACCCAGCGGTGTCATGACCCAGTTCGATGACGTGCGGACCGCAATGACACTCAATGTGAACGTCACCGGGCTGACAGCCGGAACTCATTATTATTTCGGCGTCAAGGCGGCGAATGCGGCCGGAAACTCGTCGATGTCAAATGTCCTCAACATCACGGTGCTGGCCATACCCGGAACGCCCACCGGGCTGAACACCACAGCGATCTACGGCAAGGTCACGCTGACCTGGACCGCACCGGTGAACACCGGCGGCAGCCCGATCATCGACTACAAGATCTACCGTGGCATTTCCGCGGCTAGCCTGGTCAAGATCGGAAACAGCAGCATAGCTACATTTGTCGACAATACCGCGGTGCCCGGCTCCACCTTCTACTACAAAATTAGCTCGGTCAATGTGGTCGGTGAGGGCAATCAGAGCGTCTACGCAACTGCCCTGGTTCCCGCTTTACTCGCGGTGACCGGGAAGATAGTGGACGCCAATGGAAAGGGGCTGGCCGGCATCATGGTCGCCCTGGAGAACGGTTTGTCAGTCTTGACCGATGCCCAAGGCAACTTCACGATAATGGCCTCTCCAGGCAGCCATACCTTGACCATCAGCGGCCCAGACATTGAGACCAAGAAAGTGGATGCATCTGTCAGCACATCCAATCTGACAATTGGCAGCATTTCTACCAGCAAGGGAAGCGCGAGCAATTCCACTCTTATTATAGTGGCAGCGGTGGTGGCCTCCGCTTTGATCGTGGCAGTGGTATTGCTGATCGTCTGGCGCAGGAAAAAGGGCAAGCGGTAGGGAGAACTGCCAAACCACTATGTCAAAACGAGGCCACTCGGCCTCCCTTTATGCTTTTCTCACTTCTTGATCGACTCGCAAGGATTGTTGTTCTGTGAAAAGTAGCGTAAGTATCTTATTGCTTTGTCATGATTGCACCCCGCTCGACCGCCTGTCTGTATCTGGCTTTCCTCCTAGATCGTCCAATTCATTCGGCGGCGCGCACTCATATTTCTGGATGGTGTGATCGTCCAACTCGGTGGTGGAGATCGGCGGATGATCAAGAAAAAAGGAGAATATTGCCATTGCAGCCGTTATATGATATGATCTTCTCAAGATTTCAGAGGCCTAGAGAAGCCTCCAATCTTGCATCTCATTGGAAATGCAAAGTCCACTTTAACTATGTCATGATGATATTTTGAAATCTTCGCCAGCGTTCGGATGCAACGAGAAAACGGTGACTAATCCGTATCATACATGACCAAATTAGAAATATCATCACGTTTTACAAACACGAATCCAGCGGGGTGGGTCCGCCTCGAGGACCGCACTCGACCTAAGCAAAAACGAGCAAGGAGGTCGCCATGCCAAAGATCGCCGTTCCATTCGTGCGTCGACTTTTCACAATTCAACCTCTTCCTACTTGTATTTGGCAAGGATGCGTTTCTAAAGAATGATCGGAGGGATATAAAGTGAAAAAAAGTTTCCTTCTTGAACTAGAAGATCTCAATTCAACGAGGCCCAGATTGGAGAGGGGTGATTCTGCCTAGATGAGAGAAAGGATCCTCAATATGTCCTACGGTGAATGGAAGAAGATGAGGAACAGTAAGGGGCACTGCATAATTGAAGAAGGGGGCGAAAGGCGAAAAGCTGTTTAATGTATGGAAAGGTAGAAGAAAGACTGGAACAAATCAGACCTAAGGGTAGGTGTAAAACAACTCAGGGATGAACAATATATGACAATGAAGGAGTTCGTCATCGGCGAAAGGGGAACTCTGTCGATATGTGTGGTCCTCATCGCTGCTATATTTATCCTAGATGCCTCAACGCCTAGCGGATATAGCGGTTGCTTTCTGTACATCCTGCCACTCTTCTTTTGCCTGGGATTGCCCAATGACCATACTATATATGGGGTGGCTTTGATAGCTACTATCCTGACCATCATTGCGGTGCCCTTTGAGCCTTCAGGAAATCTATCCATCGATTTTTTCAATCGTCCAGTAGCAATTGCCAGCATCTGGATAGTAGTTTGGCTCGGGATTCAGCGCAGGAAGTTCGAACGAGATATCGAAAAAAAAGCGCTCGAACTCGCTCATTCCAATGCCGAGCTGCAACAGTTCACCTACATTGTCTCTCACGATATCAAGGGGCCGCTGGCCATCTCTATCAACAACCTTGCATTATTGGAGAAGCAGTATTCTGGAAATGTAATGGATGAAAAGGCCCAGCAGTTTGTTCGGAACACAATGGAGGGTGAGGAAAGGATGAGCAGGCTCATCGATGACCTGCTCGAGCTCTCCAGGGTGGACAGCAAAGGAAAGCCGTTTGAAAAAGTAAATATGAATGAATTATTGAGCCTGGTGGAACAGAACCTGGACCGGGCCCTGAAGGAATCGAATGCCACTTTGACTAGCGATCCTTTGCCAACGGTCATGGCCGACCAGGTCCAGATGATGGAGATGTTGCAGAATCTCATCGCCAATGCAATAAAGTTCCGCCGACCTGGCGAACCTCCCAGGATTCATGTCTCCGCGACCAGTACTGACAGCGAGTGGACCTTCTCTGTGGCAGACAACGGCATCGGCATCCCAGAAGAACAGCAGGAACGTATCTTCCAGATGTTCCAACGACTAAACACCGAGCAAGATTACCCCGGAACAGGCATCGGCCTGGCCACCAGCAAGAAGATCGCAGAGCGCCATGGTGGTCGCATTTGGGTCGAGTCCAAGGAAGGCAAGGGAGCGACATTCTACTTCACCATCCCGGTCCAAAGCTGAGAAGTCATTTATGCAGAAGAGCGGGCTTCCTTATGCGGAGGATCACCCTAAGGGATTTATTCCCATATTGTCGGCATTGGAGAGGTGGGCTGCAAACAATAAGGAATGCAGAAGCTCTTATTGATCAACCATCGGCCCTCGAATCCATGCCTGTCCAGACAATAATAATTTAAATTCAATTAAAGATGGAATTGCGCCTTTATTTCTAAGATCAGTTGATGCTTGACATTAGGAGGCGACAAGCCGGTTTATTTCAAGGCGTTCAGGAACTTTTCTATAGGCATCGCCACCAGCGTCGTCGTCTCCAAGGTGCCCCTTGATCCCAGTTCGACCATCACCTTCGTCACCGTCTCGTTGTCCGGAGCCTCCAGAATGGTCAGGAAATCATACTTTCCCAATAGTGCATACTGCTTAGTGACCTTTGCTCCCATCTTCTCGATTTCCTTGTTAACTTCGTTGAGCCGCTCCGGTCTTTGCTTTATTGTCGTCCTCCCTTCAGGCGTTAGTCTGGATAATACGATGTACTCTGCCATTATTCTCACCTAGTGATACTTTGTAGCTCATCTACGATAATGATTTCGCCGAACCCTAGTTGTGATCACAACTTTTTATTGAGGCCGTTTCGTCTTTTATCTCCCCCTCGTGAATTATTTGCCTGTCCGGTATGGTCGGGCCAGCTCGTTCCATTCCACGTCCTCTATCCTCCATATTCCTAATTCATCCTAATCCTGAGATCGAGGAAGGACGGGGTCTGACATATCAGAATCTAATCCGACCATCCTTATCATGGCGTCGTTGTGAGACCGAAGCGACCTCAAAAAATAGTGGCGAGATCGGTACGGCCATTTCGTAACGCCGAGGAGTTGACTAGCTGCCCGAACTGAAGCCGGCGACCAATGAACGAGATGACGAAGTCCCGGACTGCGAAGATATTCGAAATGGAGTATCTTGAATAGCTATCAGCCATGTCAATTGCGCACATTTATATATGCGAATCGCAACCACCATATGAAATCAAATTCGGCTGTGATTATTACAGATCGTTTTTATTTTCTCATAGAGTGAATATCGTGACAGCATTCACAGATCTACAGATCTCAGAGAAGATCATCAGGGCAATGAATGACATGGGATGGGACACGCCCACACCCGTGCAGATAGCAACAATACCGGTAGGCCTCAAGGGCGGCGACCTGTTCGCCCAGGCACAGACCGGGACGGGAAAGACCGGAACCTACGGATCCATAATATTGGAAAGGATTAAGCCCGGGATGAGGGCGCCATCCGCATTGGTCCTGGTTCCAACCAGGGAATTGGCCAACCAGGTATTCGAAGAGCTGACGAAGCTCGCCAAGTTCACTGGCCACAGCAGCACCCCCATCTACGGCGGCGTAGGCATCGGGCCTCAGATCGCCAAGCTCAAAAAGGGCACGGACATCGTCGTAGCCACCCCCGGCAGGATCCGGGACATCATAGAACACAACGACATAGACCTTTCCAGGATATCTGTACTCGTTCTGGACGAGGCGGACCGTATGCTCGACATGGGTTTCGCCAGGGACCTCAACTTCATCCTTTCTAAGGTGCCCAGGAAGCGGCAGTCATTGCTGTTCTCGGCCACCATGTCGTCCGACATCAGACATCTGGCGATGCGTCAGATGGTCAACCCACAGGAGATCCTGGTCTCCAAGGACGAGCCGGTCCTGGACCTGACCAAACAGTACTATTTCATAGCCGATAAGGACTCGAAGCGCGACGCGCTCTGCACCATACTCGATACCAGCCATCCCAAGGCCATGGTGTTTTGCGCCACCAAGCGCAAGGTCGATCAGCTGACGAAGAAGCTGCTGGCTGACAATTATCCCGCCGGCGCCATCCATGGCGACGTCGCCCAGAACAAGAGGGAGAAGGTCATCAAGAGCTTCAAGGACGGTTCGGTCATGATCCTGGTGGCCACGGACGTGGCGGCCCGGGGATTGGACATCGAGGCTGTCGATTATGTCATCAATTACGATGCACCGAACGATCCCGACACCTACGTACACCGCATAGGAAGGACCGGAAGGGCGGGAAAGGAAGGAATCGCGGTGTCGTTCTTCTCAATGGAGGAGCGATCCATGATCAGGGAGATCGAGCGCCGCACTCGCAAGCCCATCGATCCTTTGGAGATAACCGTCGTGCACCGGCCCGAGCCCGAGATCAAGAAGGTCATCCCGGTCCAGAACGTTCCCCGGGGAAGAGGATCGATGCCGCAAGCAAGGACGAACAGACCAGGCCCGCGGACGACCGGTCAACCATTGAGGTCAAATTCGGGAACGCGGACAAACGGTGCAAGGCCTTGGTCTCAAGGCTGGTGAGGACCGTTACAACATTTTCACCTTAGATTTTAGAGAGGACAGTAGAATATGTTACGAAGGAGAGCTTCTTCTCAGGATTGATGAGACCATTGTCAGATCGTCTGACAGAATCAGAAGGAGGCGAACAAAAGTTAAATCTATGGATGTTGCAGAAGGATCTGATTCGAGTCCAGCTAGTTTGGCAATGCGTTTTCCGGAATCATAAACAAAACAAAACAGTTTTTCGCAATAATGAGCTATTTCGATAATACTGCGATTTAAATGTTATAATGTAATTTGCTATATTTTAACAATCAATGCGCAAGTAAAATTATTTGAGGTCTGGTATATATATTGGCCGCCTATGGAGGTAAATGATTCAGGCCTTGTCAAGACCTGGTTAACGAACTCAGTCAGGAAGGTATTTCAGCTGGCTGGGAAAGCCTTCAGTAATACCGGTATCTATATATTCGCTGGCGCATGGGTTGCTACCGTTCTGCTGGGATATTTCGGTTTCCAACAGTACTTCGCAATCAAGGGCTTGAACGTCTCCTCTCAGGACCTCCTATACTACACCCTGCGATTATTCACATTAAAATCAGGGAACCTTGATTGGTCCGGTAATTCTTATGTTCTAATCCTGGACATCGCGAGATGGTCGGCCGTCATCATATCGTTCTGGGCTGCTGGATTGATTTTGTCTAGGGCTTTCGCAGCGCCGCTTCGTAAGCTTCGGCTCTGGCTCTTATATGACCATGTCATTATCTGTGGCGCCGGGAGGATGGGGTCGAGGTTCGCCAGGGCTCTAGGCAAGGATTACCAGATTGTAATAATACAACGGGACCCAAACAACAGGTTCTTAGATGGCCTTAAAGATTCCAACTTCATCATCATCCATGGGGACGCTAGGGAGGAGAGGATGCTCAGAAAGGCAGGTATCCTCCGATCAAAATATATCATCCCGACCTTGGGCGAGGACAATGCAAACGCAGAGGTCGCAATCCAGGCCAGAAAGGTCAGTGTACATCGCAAAGACCCCTTCACCTGCTTCGTACATGTTCTCAACCCGGAGCTCAATGAGATCTTAAAAGTGAACGAGTTCAATTACGGGAGCAAATCGCTATGTATGGAGTTCTCCAATATCTTTGAGAATGGTGCCCGAACAATGTTGAATGAGTTTCCCGCATTCCCCGAGGACAGTAGAGATGAATTGCCAGAGACACGCATCCTAATAACTGGAATGGACGAGATGGGGCAGAGTCTAGTTGTCAGGGCCGCCAAACGTTGGCTTCCCCATTTCATGAGGTCAGGTCGGCGTCTATCAATCACCATCGTTGACCAAGACCCTGACATGAACTTGGAATCCCTGTACTCACGCTATCCTGGCTTGAGCCGTTTATGCGCCATCGAAGCCATAAATATGACATTGAGCTCCCTCACGTCAAAGAAAGAGGCAATGATGAAGATCGTTGATTCCCAGCCAATCTCATGCGCATATATTTGCGCCCCGAATGACAGCGCCGGCCTTTCTCTTGCACTCGATCTCCATAGATACCTAGGCAATGGGACTGCATCCATCGTGGTCCGAATGGACGCGGACTCGGTGCCTGCAGCTTTGCTCGGCGAAGAAGGCAGAAATGCCGGGTTGAAGAATATCTATACATTCAGCTTCTGGGACATGACATGTACGAAGGCACCATTGGGACTGGCCCGCTGACCGCCGTGATCAATGCGACCCCGATGGTATCAGGCTCAGTACCGGGGGCGCCCACGAGCCTAACGATTACGGTCGGAGATTCAAAGGTCACCCTTACATGGGCATCTCCCTTTGTCGATCCAACGCCCGCCATCGACTATTACGTCGTCTACGTGGATGACATGGAATATGCAAATACTACGGGAACCTTTTTAACAATCTCGAATCTAGCAAACGGACACCAATATAGGTTCAAGGTAGCCGCCCACACCTCAATCGGTACCGGGCCCCAGTCATATTCTGTGTCTGCAACGCCGACTGGACAAACCAGTGCAAGCGGCGGAGGAGGGAGCATCCTCATGATTGCCTTGGTGGTTGTAGCGGCCCTAATTATATTGATTTTGGTATTCCTGCGCAGGAGAGGGGGAGAGAAACGCCATTCACCACCTCAGAGGATCGATGAGATCCAGCCATCTGAGGGCGGACCATCTTTAGAATCAAAGGAACATAACACTGAAGAGGCGAAATTCTGCCCATGGTGCGGGGCGATGGAATCAGGCTCGGAGTTCTGCGGGAATTGCGGGAGAAAGATCAGCTGAAGGACGTTCACTACCACTGTGCACTGCGCAAATTGATCAATCCGATTAGGTAAACTGTGTTGATGCCTCATCTGTTGTAAGGGGAGGCCGATTAGGCCTCGTTTTGACATAGAGGTTTGGCCATTCTCCCTACTGTTTGCCCTTTCGCCCGCGCCGGATGATCAGTATTGCCACAAACAAGGCGAGCACAGCGGCAATAAGTACCGCTGCCAATATGATAAGAGTGGAATCACTCCCGCTTGTCTTGCTGGTCGAAACGCTGCCAATTGCTAGACCGGATGTGCTGACCGATATGTCCACTTTCTTGGTCTCGATGCCTGGGCCGCTGATGGTCAAGGAATGGTTGCCCGGAGAGGCCATTATCGTGAAGTTGCCTTGGGCATCGGTCAAGACCGACGAACCGTTCT
>JBEKDM010000061.1:0-13520 GCA_050014375.1 Methanomassiliicoccales archaeon
CCGCTCCATCCAAGTGCTTCCCGGCGAGGTCCTCGATATCGAACAGGGGCAATGACCGACCGCGCTCTGTCATGCCCATGTGGATCTCATAACCTCGTACCGGACCAAGGTCCTCCTGACCGATTATCAGCCCGGTGACCTGAACCGTCCGCTTGTCGTAAGAATCAAAATTCGTGACGACGTCGAGAAGACCAAGCCCCGCGATCGTGCCGGCGACCTTGCCTTCGAGACCTTGCTCGTCCTTCAGTTCGGTGCCGAGCATCTGGTAGCCGCCGCACACGCCCAGTATTGGCACCTTGCCTCGGACGGAGCGTATCGCCTCATCGAATCCCTTTTCCCTCAGCCAGGCGAGATCATCGATGGTGTTCTTCGTCCCGGGGATGATCAGTGCACCACAATCGTTCACCTCAGACGCATCGTCCAGGAACCGGACGACGACACCGGGTTCGAGCGACAGCGCATCGAAATCGGTGAAGTTTGAGATCCGCGGCAGACGCACCACCCCCACGATGAGCGAACCGTCCTTGCGTTTGTCACCAAGGAACATCGAGTCCTCGTCAGGAAGGTCCAGTTCGATGTGCGGGACGACACCTAGCACCGGAACGCCGGTCAGTCGTTCGATCTCCTCGAAGCCCTCGGCGAGCGAATCGGCCGAGCCATGCATGTTGGTGACGATGATGCCTCCGAACATCTTCCTTTGTGCCTCAGGCAGCAGCATCAGCGTCCCGTACATGTAGGCGAACGCCCCGCCCCATTCGATGTTGACGACGAGCATGCAGCTCGCCCCGGCGATCTCGGCCGTCCTCATATTGACAATGTCATGCTCGGACATATTGATCTCTGCCGGGCTGCCGGCACCCTCGATGACAATGAGGTCGGACGTCCTCGAGAGCAGCTCGATATTGCGCCTGACGATCTCCACGCCCTCCGTATCTGTGAAATCCCCGTAGTATTGTTTCACATCCATGTCCTTGTATGGACGGCCCTCGACGATGACCTGTGAGACGGCGTCCCCCTTCGGTTTCAGCAGTATGGGATTCATATGGCTATTAGGTTTGACCCGGGCGCCTCGAGCCTGAAGTTCCTGGGCCCGGGCAATTTCCTCGCCCTCGTCGGTAACGACCGAGTTTAGCGACATGTTCTGCGCTTTGAAAGGGACGACCGAATAGCCCATGTTAGAGAAGATCCGGCAGAACGCAGTGCACATCAGCGACTTTCCCGCTCCAGACGTTGCACCCATTACCATGAGGCGTTTGGCTTTCTTGAAGTGGCGGGATGCGATCTCGGCCTTGATATCAAGAAGGTCCTGTTGCGATACATCATCGAGCTTTCTCCCATTCATTTCCTGGAAGAAATCGGCGACGACATCGTGTCGATGCGCCCAATAGCATTCCTGACAACTCCACACCGGACCCTTCTTTCCTTTGACCATTTCCCCCAGGTCAGCATCCATGCAGGGATAGAATGGACAGAAGCATAGGGAGCAGTTCTGCCCTTTGAAATGGCAGTGATACCATTCGCAGGAAGCATTGGTACCAACGTTCCCTGCGGAAAGTTCCTCCGCGACCTTTTCGACAAAATTCCGCATTCTAAGCCTCCTTTTCCACTGCCTCATCGATAGTTGGATGATTCATCCAACATAGCTAAGAATGCAGTATGCCTTGACGATTATTAAAGCATCTCGGAATCCCAAGAACAGTGATGTGTTGATTGCTGGACAACAACACGTTACGAATGTTCGTAGGGAATACGAGCAACGTTAACCGCGTTCAAGTCGACGAAACATATATAAATGCCGTTGCATACTTCAGGTTCCGGAAAAGCACTACGCTTTCCGATATCACATCTTCACTATCATAACCCATTCACCCCCGTCTAAGCGGGACTCACCAAAGAATGGTATGCCTGCGGAAGCGCTAAAGCAAGGCTCCCGTAGAGGATATTGCGGCTGGTATTTGAGAGTGTAGCGGATTTTCCAGGAAATGAGGTGAATTAATCATGAACATTGATCCCAGCACCACAAAATACCTGGTAAGGGCGAGGCTCAACGCAGATGGCATCGTCGAGAAGCCGGACGTTGTTGGTGCGATTTTCGGACAGACAGAAGGTCTGCTCGGTGACGAACTTGATCTCAGAGATTTGCAGAAAAGCGGCCGGATCGGGAGGATCGAGGTCGATGTGCACTCGAAACAGGGCAAATCTGAAGGCGAAATC
Source organism: Methanomassiliicoccales archaeon (assembly GCA_050014375.1). Lineage (GTDB taxonomy): Archaea > Thermoplasmatota > Thermoplasmata > Methanomassiliicoccales > UBA472 > DASXVU01. The sequence continues at coordinate 2,215 of JBEKDM010000061.1, forward strand.
CTTATCCCATCGAGCCTGGACCAGGTCGAGACCGTCATATTGGCCTCGGCACTTGAGACCATCGACAGGGTCGGGCCATGCAAGGCCAAGATAACCGTTGAGTCGATCGAAGACGTTCGCGTCGTCAAGCGCGCAAAGATCATCGACCGTGCCCGCGAACTGCTCACAGAACTCATCAAACAGTCCAAGACCAGCGGCGTCGACCTGACCGAGAGCGTCAGGCAGTCGGTGCAGGTTGAGGAGATCATTTACTACGGGAAGGAACGCCTGCCCGCCGGACCGAACGTTCCGGACTCGGATGCCATCATTGTCGTGGAAGGACGCTCCGACGTGCTCAACCTATTGAAGTCTGGGATCAAGAACGCCATCGCGGTAGAGGGGACGAACATCCCAAAGACCATCATGGAACTTTCCAAGGAGCGCGTTATTACCGCATTCGTGGATGGGGACAGGGGCGGAGAGCTCATCCTCAGGGAGCTGTTCCAGGTAGCCGAGGTCGACTTCGTCGCACGGGCACCGAGGGCGCACGAGGTCGAAGAGCTGACCCAGAAACAGATCATGAAGTGCCTGCGCAATAAGATTCCAGGCGAACAGTTCATGGAGATGTTCGGGCTCGAGGCCGATGGCACCGAGAAGAAGAACGGCCGTTCCGATAAGGCCGAGAAGCTGGAACGCTTCCAAAGGGAGGACAAGGCGGAGCGCGCCACCGAGGAGAAGCCGGATGCCGAGGAGAAGACCTTGGAGAAGCCAGCCCCCGTCGAAACCCTGGCACCAAAGCAAGAGCGCGAAGAGCGCCGCGAGGAAAGGCCCCGGCAAGAGAGGCGCGAGGAAAGGCCCCGGCAGGAACGCCAGGAACAGCGCCGCGAGGAGCCCGCACCGAGGCAGGAGAGACGCGAGGAGCGCCGTCCCGAGAGGCGCGAGGAACAGCGCGGCCGTGGCGGAGATCGCTACGAGAGGCGCGAGGAGAGAGCCCCATCGACGCCGGTGGAAGCAGCACCTGAGATGCCGGCCGAGAGCTCGGAGAAGGCCAAGAAGCTGTCCGCAGCCCAGGAGAAGTACCGCGGCATGATCAACGAACTGTCGTCCACGTCCAAGGCCAAGATCATGGATGTGCAGGGCGCGGTCCGCAAGGAAGTACCGGTGAAGGAGCTCGTCAACACCCTCAAGGGAGAGACCGAGCCGATCTCCACCGTTGTCTTCGACGGCATCATTACGCAGAGGATACTGGACATCGCAGCGGAACAGAAGATCGGCACCATTGTCGGCACCAAGATGGGCAACATCACCAAGCAGCCCAGCAGCGTCGACGTCTGGACCAAGGAAGATCTGAATTGACATGACCGTAAAAGTGAACCTTCAGCGGGAACCCGACCTTCGGTCGATCGAGTCCACTGCGGACATCGAGATACCGACGGACCCGCTGATGAGGGTCATCGGCCAGGAAGAGGCCGTGACCCTGGCGCGCATCGCTGCCAGGCAGCGGCGCCATCTTTTGCTGGTCGGACCGCCTGGATGCGGGAAATCGATGATCGCCCAGGCTCTTTCTTTACATTTATCCGCTCCTAAAGAGGAGATCCGCATTGTGCACAACCCAGAAAACCCGGAGCGCCCCACAGTGGAAGTGAAACGTGAGGACGAAGTCCGCAAGGAACTGGAGTCCCTGGGTTCCGCAGAAGGCGAGCTCATCGACCCCATTAATGCACCGATAAACGTCTCCGAGCGTCTCGGCTATCGGTGCAAGAACTGCGGCACTTACTCGTCACCGAAGGAACGTTCCTGCCCCAAGTGCGCCAAGCCAAAAGGGGCGGACCAACCCAACCAGGCGAACCCATTCGGCGATCTGATGACCGGGTTGTTCGAGCAGATCAACGCCGCTCAGGGCCAGAACGCCCCAGTGGGAAAGGAGAGGGTGACCACCACCAGGAAGCGCTTCGGGAAGGAAGAGGTCGTCGTCTTCGAGCGCTGCGGTGAGATGATAAGGGTGCTAGACCAGACCGCCCTGGAGAAGCGCCGGGAGCTGGAGAAGGTGTCGCCCCGCAAAGTCCTGGTCCCGCTGGACCGCAACCCGTTCGTGCTGGCCACGGGTTCGTCAGAGACGGAACTGCTCGGCGATGTCCGGCACGATCCGTACGGCGGGCACCCGCAGCTTGGGACGCAGCCCTATGAGAGGGTGGTCCCGGGTGCGATACACGAAGCGCACGAGGGGGTCCTTTTCCTGGACGAGCTGCCCCATCTGGGTCACATTCAGCGGTTCATACTCACCGCCATGCAGGAGAAACGGTTCCCAATCAGCGGACGAAACCCACAGAGCGCCGGGGCAAGCGTCAAGGTGAACGACGTCCCCTGCGACTTCATCTTCGTCGGGGCGTGCAACATCCAAGACCTGGAGCAGGTCCTTTCTCCATTACGTTCAAGGATCGCCGGGAACGGCTACGAAGTGCTGGTCAACACCACTATGGAGGACAATGACCAGAACCGGGCCAGACTCGCGCAGTTCATCGCCCAGGAGATCACGGTGGACGGCCGGATACCGCAGGCGACGCGCGCCGCTGTCGAGGGCATTATCAAGGAAGCCCGACAGAGGGGCAAGCGCATCGATAACCAGAACAACGCGCTCACACTGCGCCTGAGGGAACTGGGCGGCCTTCTAAGGGCGGCCGGGGACATCGCGGTGGTGAAGGGCGACCCGATGATCGACCTCAAGCACATCGATCAGGCCATCAAGCGCTCGCGTTCCGCCGAGGACCAGATCAAGGACCGCTATGGCTCGTATACCAAAGGTCTAGGTACCGACATCACTTCGGCCCAGAAGGAAAAGTCTCCCTATTATTTCCAGAACGAGACCGCCGACAAGGACTCGATGTTCCATTGATCACAAGTGGAGCCTGAGCGTATACCCGTCCTCTCCGTTCGCGTAATAGTTCGGGATGCGGCCGGTCATCATGAACCCCAACCTTTGATAGAACCTTATCCCGGACAGGTTGCTGGCACGGACCTCCAAAGAAACGAAATGCACCCCACGGTTGGCGCCTTCTTGCAGGAAACGATTCAGCAACATCGTCCCGAGGCCCTGGTTTCTATACTCCTTCTTCACGGCCAGCATAAGGACCCTGGACTCCACTTCCGATGACATGATACCGAACAGGAAACCGACGATGCGACCCATCTCCTCGACTACCAGGAACCCGTTCGGCCAATACGGCGAGAGCTCGGTGAAGACGGTAGGGTTGTACCGTTCCTTCAGATTGTTCGAGGCCAATTCGTAAACTGCCCAGACATCGGAAGGTCTATAGTACCTTATCAGCACACCAGTCGATTGCGCTAGCGCTTCTTTAATTTTTTCCAGACCGCCCAGATACAACAGGCCAGTCCACCGGCTCCAGCTGGAACGACAAGCAAATAGTTCGGCTCATCGATGACTGATGGCGGATTGACGATGACCAGCATTTTCGCCATTGCGATGTTCCCGAAGCGATCGGTCACTTTTAGGGTTATATTGTGGATCCCCAGTCCCAGGAATGCCATAACGTAGGAGCCGTTCCAGGTCTTGCCGGTCAGACCGTCCGTCCAGAGGAACGAGGTTATTCCCGCGTTGTCCCGACTACCCCGGGCGTCCAGGACGATCGGTTGCCCTTCTATCAAGGTCAGATTGTCCCACGGAAGCGCGATGGTGGGTGGGTCCGGATCGACGGCCCAGTCCCGCCAAAAGAAATCAGCGAAGAAGGACGAGACCAACGGTGACGATATTACCAGGCCGACCTCCCGGTTCTGGAAGACCGAAGCGTCTACCCAGTTGATACTGGAGACCAGTACGTTGTCGTCCGCGATCACGCCTTTGTTATGCAGGACACCGAGATCGTGATAGTCCGACACCAACCTGGCCTCGAGGTCAACGCCCCGCCCTTTCGCCAACGCGTTCAACGCCTCGACAGTCATGGAATTGTTGCGGGTGTCGGACGTGTCGACGAATGTCTGGTCCATTAATACTCGCACATGAACGCCCCTGTCCGCCGCGTCGACCAGTGCGTCCATTATCTGGTTCTTTCCTACCCATGCGGGGTCGATGTAGAGCTGTTCCACCAGGAGTCTTGTCGTGGCTGAAGAGACCAGATCGAGAATGCCCTGGTACGAAGTATCCGGGGAGGATATCAGTGAAACGTCGGCCATTACCGGAACCATGACCGCCCCTATCTGCTCGGGAACCTCGACCTCATCCGGTGGAGCATACCAATCCTGGACCAAGGTCGACGCTTCCTTCACGTCGCGCCGCTCCAGTGACGAATCCTCCAGGAACATATCCATAATGTCGTCGGCCAGTTCCTGCGAGTCCACAGTCACGCCCCAACCCCGGTTCGATACCAGACCACCTGCCCAGTTCTCCGACATGACCGTTACACGCTCATGGTCGACAACAAAGTATTTCGCGTGCAGGCAATCGTATCTTCGGTAGCTCTGGTTGGAGGTCATCAGTCGGACGTCGCATCCGGCGTCGACCAGCGTGGCTATTGCCGTCTTTGAGGCGTTGGAAAGACCGGCCACCGGCTGCCCTTCGATCAATAGTGTCACTTCTACACCGCGAGCTTCCGCCTCAGCGAATAACCTGGTCACTACTGGGTCGCCCAGCTCGTATACGCAAGCGTCAAGGTTGGTGCGTGCAGACTTGATCTCCATTATCATCCTATTCTGTGCATCCTCCGGAGAGGTGAAAGGGTCCACCGATGCCTGATACGACGTCGTTGAATGCTCGGACCTACCCGCACAGGAACGGAACCAATCGGTCGATGTGCCAGTATCCAAGATAGTAGTGTCACGGACGGCCATGTCCCCCTTAGGCAAGGGAGTGAACGGTATTCCCGACCAACCCAGGGGCGGATCGGCCGATCCATAGCAGAATGCGTCCGCGATCTCGCCTCCAGGACCGATGAGATGAATTTGGTCCCCTTTGTCCGCAAGCGTGAAAGTTCCATGCCTTATCACATGTTCGTCACGATAGGCTATCACCATTTCATCGGGATAGTAGGAATTGAACGCTATGGGATCGGGACTGAAGCTCACACGTTCCCCAGGTCCCCGAGGAATAGTCGCGTTGACCTTGATCCACCCCTCACCGTCGTCGATGGACCAGGCGAAAGCATCCACCGTATGATTCGAAACATTCTCGATCGTGACAAATTCAAGTGGCATCGATGGAGCGACTCGGACAATTAGGAAGATCGGGGTCGAAACCTTGTCTATTTCCGATCCAGTTGAGACGATAGGAAGGGCAGACACCAATAGGGAAAGCACGGCAAAGGCAATAACCGGAGAGGTCCACCAACGCATGGGCTATAGACGTACCCTTCGACAGATATTTCGAATCGCTACTCTGAGCCTGACAGAATGGTTCGGATAGCTCAGATGCCGCTGACCAGGTCCGACAATGCCTTGTGGACGTCCGTAGCCTTTACCACGCCGGATGCCAAGAGCACACCCTTCGCACCGAGGTCGAGCGCCGCCTTCACGTCCTTGCCGGTCTTTACCCCTGCACCACAAAGGACTGGGATGTTGGCATCGATCCTGTGGACCGCATTGACCGCATCGGAGACAACCTCCGGCCTAGCCGAGGTGACCGATATATCCCCACCGATGAGCTCTGGCGGTTCTACTGCGATAAAATCGGGCTTGAAAAATGCCACTGCACCGGAGGTCTCGGCCGAGTCGGCGCAGACGACCGATAGGAGACCGTTCGCCTTGCACGCGGAAACCGAGTTCTTCAGCTCGGTTATCTCCAGACGGTGCTCGGAATGGTTCAATAAAGTACCGGCGGCGCCCGCTGACGCGATCATCTCTGGAGTTATCCAACCGGTGTTGGAGCCGGGCTTTCTCGCATCGACGTGCTGTGCCAGTACTGGGATGTTTACGGCCGCGGCGACCTTGGAAAGTTCGACCATCGGAGGGCACACCGAGACGCTGACCCCGGACTCCTCGGCAACCTTTTGGCATGCCAGCGCGACAGAGACGGCTCTAGCGCCTTCCACCTCGCGGTATACCTTGAAGTTGACGATGATGGCCGGGATCGCTATCTTACTCAATGTCTTCCATCCTTTCCTTCAGCTTGCTGAGGACGGCCGGGCGTGTGGTGTATTCCATCTCTTCCGGTCCAAGGATGCCGGGCATGAACGGGCCCTGCTGCCGCAGATAGATACTTGCCTTGATGGCCTTCTGGCGGGCGGTGTCCCAGCAGCTGCCGGAGAAGAAGTCCACCGGGTCGTGGACACCGAGCGGGCTGCCCGGATCCTCCATGCCCTGTATCTTTCCGTGGCTGATCTGGAAACCAAGAGCGCAAACGCGTGGCGGCCCGTCGAAATAGACCGGGTCCGAATCTGCGACCGAGCAGGGGTACCATGCACCGATGTGCGAACCCCGCATCCAGCCTGCGACCATGTACGGGTGCATGTACGGCTGGAGGACCTCTCCGACCGCCGGGAAACCGGACTGGCATCTGACGACGCAGACCGGGTCGTCCTTGCCAACGTACTTCCCGGCGCACAGGTTCAGCTTCTCGGTGCTGACAACTGCCGAGACGCCCAATTCTTTGTTCTTGCTGAAAATCCTCTTGATGGCGTATCTGGATGTGTCACCTAGAAGGCTAAGGATATCGTATGATTCTTCCGGTGCCGACATCATGCACTTCTTCGAGTCGAGGACGTCCTGTATCTCGAACTTGAAACCGTCGTGCGCTTTCGGGTCGATCACGAGCCCGGTCGTGGTGAACGGGTCCATAAAGGTCCTGGTCAATGGCATTGAATAGGCGGAAGGTTCGGTCTTGTCAGCCATGAAGAAGACGACCGGCTCCGCGCCGCGCTCCACAAACTCCATCTCGGCGGCTCCTGGACCCATGCCCCTGATGTTGCCGCTGAACGCATCCTTCAGGATATCCTGACCGGCAGCGTACATCTTCATCTCCTTGGCCAGCTTGGCGGCGGTTTGGAACGCCTCCCATGCCAGTCCGTGTACGTCGCGATGGTTCTCCCCCTTAGTGTGGGTCATGAACAGGTTAATGTCGTCCCCAACCCTAGTGACGTAGAAGTCGTTGATCGTGCCTGCCCTGACTCCATCCTTCAGGACGTCCCCGCAGACCGACATCATTTTCGGGTGGGGCTTCGAGTGCCCGCAAACCGATCCGACATCCGCCTTTATCACTGAAACAGTCACTTTGTCCGTCATGTGATTCCCGTACCTAGATTGAGTTTGTGAAATGCAATGACCCTATTTAAAAATTGATACCGTCGAATAACCTGCTGGAACGGTCTTTATGGACTACACGAGAGGCTGTAGCCATGCAATGATGCGGTTCTGCGGGGGAAAGGAATAACAGGTTTATGGCCCATTACCCCCGGCATGGACCTGGTCAAACCGAAGCGAGTGAAGGCCGGAGGCGTGGTCCGCCTGGTCGCCCCATCACTCTCAGCCAGCATCATCGAGCCCAGAGTATGGGAGATCGGTGTGAAGAAGCTCGAGTCAAAGGGTCTCAAGGTCCAAATGTCAAAGCATGTGATGAACTTACGCGGGCATTCGTCCGGTACCATCCAAGAGCGGGTGGGGGACATGATGGACGCTTTCCGCGATCCGGAGGTCGACCTGGTCATGTCGGTCATCGGGGGCTTCAACTCGAACCAGCTCCTCCCTTACCTTGACTTCAAGATCATCCGGGAGAGTCGGAAGCCATTCATCGGTTATAGCGACGCAACCGCATTGAACGATGCTATATTGACGCGGTCCGGACTGATCAACTTCTATGGTCCCTCCTTCATTACTTTCTGTCAGCCGGAACTATCCGCTTACACCGAACGGTCCTTCGACCAGGTGCTGTTGGAAGGCGCTTCCAATGTCCCGGTCGAGGCATCAGAACATTGGGCCGAGGACCGATGGTTCTTGAAGGAACCCTTGGGACCGAGGGAGTGGAGGAAGAACCCTGGATGGGAGGTGCTCCGCGAAGGCCATGCCAAAGGAAGGGCAGTGGGCGGAAATCTGAGCACGCTCATGCTCTTGGTCGGGACTGAATACTGGCCGGACATGAATGGGGCGATCCTGTTCCTGGAAGACGATGAGGAATCATCACCGGAGATCTTCGACCGGGACATCACGCATCTGAAACAGATGGGGGTGTTCGAAAAAGTGTACGGCGTGGTCATCGGAAGGTCGCCAACAGAGGCGGGGTTCAAGGAGAAAGACTCTCTAGCAATGATCATCGACGATCTGCTGGGAGAATGTGATATACCGGTCGTCACGCGCGTGGACATAGGTCACACCGATCCGATGTTCATCGTTCCGATGGGAGCGAGATGCGAGCTGTCCACGGACAGAAAGAGACTGACCTTCGTCGAGAGGGCGGTCGAGTGACCGACCGGCCGACGAAGTGAATGGGAACTTTTTTACTCGATCGTGATCGCGGTCACCGGGCAGGCATCGGCCGCCTTCTGGGCGCAGCCTTTCTTGTCCGCTGGGATCTCGCCCTGATGAGCCCCTCCCTTCTGGAAAGGTGCCTTCAATTCAGAGATCCCGTCCGATCCTTCCATAAAGACGTCCGGGCATTCGTCGTTGTAGCATAGTCCGCAGCCAGTGCACTCGTTCTCGTCAACCTTGACCTTTGGCATGAAGGATTATAAGCGAAGCATCCGACTTTATTGTTTTCGGTCCGATGATTTTGTCGAATGTCTCAAAGGTTGTGGACTCTTCATTTTACAGCGATCGCTGACACTGGACAATCGTCTTCGGCCTTTTGGGCACATGCCAGCATGCTCCCCGGAACCTCTCCCTGGTAGGCTATCGACTTTGAGGGCTCGCTATTGTCCTTTCTGAACGATACCCTCAATTGAGAACTGCCATCTTCCCCTTCCTCAAATACGTCTGGACAGTTATCATTGTAGCATAGTCCGCACGCGATGCATATGTTATGATCGATGGTTATTTTCGGCATTGGAAAAAAGCATGTGGAGCTCAATTGATTATTTACTTTTCGGTCTTCATAGTCGAATCCAAGGTCAGAGTCAAAACATGCCAGCAGGCATCGCCTTCCATCAAGACATGTCAAAATCTTAAATACTGGCCTACCGTATTCCTGGGCCGGGTGCGAGCTATGGAACCGGTTATGCCCACGAAGAACTCGAAGAACATCTCCAACGAGGACTACGAGAAAGAGGTAGTCGTCGAGGGATGGGTCCAGGAAGTAAGGAACCTCGGAGGGATATCATTCCTGATCCTGAGGGACAGGTACGGGATCGTCCAGATCACCGCACCGAAGAAGAAGATCGCTCCCGAACTGATGGCGATGCTATCCTCTGTACCACGCGAGTCAGTGGTCAAGATATCGGGATTGGTCAAGCAGAGCACCCAGGCCAAGGCGGGATACGAGATCATCCCATCGGAGATGGAGGTCCTCAGCACTTCCCGTTCGCCTCTGCCGATGGGTGTCGTAGACAAGGTCAGCGTGGAAGCCGAGACCCGTTTCGACAACCGTTTCATGGACCTGAGAAAACCGGAGACCAGGGCGGTCTTCGAGATAAAGTCCCTCACGCTGCGACTTATCGACGAGTTCCTGGAGAAGGAGAACTTTGTGGAGACGTTCACACCGAAGATCGTCGCCTCCGGAGCGGAAGGCGGGGCGACACTGTTCGAGATCAACTACTTCGGCAAGAAGGCCTACCTGGCGCAATCGCCTCAGCTGTACAAACAGATGCTCATGTCCACCGGTTTGGACCGGGTCTTCGAGATCGGGCAGGCGTTCCGTGCGGAGCCTTCCGATACCGTAAGGCATGTGTCGGAGTTCATATCATTCGATGCTGAGATGGCACACATCGCCTCGCAACAGGATGTCATGGCAATGCTCGAAGCATGCACGCAATACGTCATCAGGGGCGTCATGGAGCGCGGCAAGGAACAGCTGGAGAGGCTGAACACGGCTGTCGTGCTGCCTAAGGCACCATACCCGATGATCACCTATGCGCATGCCATCGACATGGTATACGGAGAGGGCTTCAAGATATGTCACGGGGAAGATCTGGGCACCGAGGGGGAGAAGGTCCTCGGCGACATCATGATGGAAAAGGGGTACGAGATGTACTGGATACATGAGTACCCGGAGGAGGCGAAACCTTTCTACATCATGGAGAAGGACGGGACGCCTTACTCTTACTCGTTCGACCTGGACTACAAGGGCCAGGAGATGGCCTCGGGCGGTCAGAGGGAGCACAGGCATGACAGGCTCACGGCTCGCATGCAAAAGAAAGGCCTCGACCCCTCTGCCTTCGACTTCTACCTGAACGCGTTCGCCTATGGCATGCCGCCGCATGGCGGATGGGGCTTCGGCGTCGAACGCTTCGTTGTGAAGATGCTCGGCCAGTCGAACATCCGCGAGGCGATATTGTTCCCCCGCGACCGTAACCGGCTGGTACCGTAAACGGACAGGTGTCGAATGGAAATGGGGAAGTGTTTCCTGAAACGCATCGCGCGGATGACGCCACTGCAGAAGGCAGCGGTATTGCTCATCATCGGGCTGCTGTTATATGGCTCGCTCATCGCAGTGGATGAGCTGGTCGTCAAGCCGGTCAACGGCGTGCCGATGAATGACGACATCAACTTCTACCGGAACCGGACGTCAGCGATATTGCATGGGGAGATCCCGTACAAGGATTTCTCCATGGAATCGCCTCCGATCATCGACTACATGATGGTCCCGGCGCAGCTGGTCGGCGGCGAGTCGTACCAGTATGCGTTATATTTCTCGCTCTTCAGCATATTCACGGGCATATCGATCTATGCATTCCTGCGTCGTTACGATGACAAGGCCGCATTCGTGGCCGGGCTGGCGTTCATCCTGATGCCTTACGCCTTCATCGATTCGACGTTCGGCGTGCAGGACGAAGCGATAACAACGCTGGTGTTCCTCCTGCCTTTGTTCATCTTCATCCTGGGGCGTTTGAAGACAGCGGCCTTGGCCGATACCATTGGCATCTGGACCAAGTTCTTCAACGGGGTGATCTATCTGGTCCTGCTCATCAAGGCGCCCACCAGGAAGGATGCGCTGAAAATGTTCGGGATCACTGCGCTGATCACGTCCGCCGTCGCAATTCCGTTCCTGATCATCGCCCCGGACAAGTTCCTCAGCTTCCCATCCTACTATTTCCTTCAGGACAAGAACTCCCAGACCGGCGGCGTAAGCATGTGGCACTTTTGGGACCTGGGTGGTTTCACGCTACCCGGAACGATCGGCGTCATAATGACGCTGGTCGCAATCCTCGGTGCATCCTACTACGTATATCGCAAGC
>JBEKDM010000062.1:0-13358 GCA_050014375.1 Methanomassiliicoccales archaeon
ATCAGAATGATGACGTTCCCGGGGAAGAAGGTGTTCAGGATCAGTAACGCGCCGATCACTGCCAGTAAGTTGCCCCAGAACATATAGTAGTTCGAGTCGGATTTTGTCCAAGGCATTCCCTGTGTGGACCTCCCCAGGCTCAACCCGATGAAAAGCACGAAAACGCCCATCTCCAGGAAGATCACCGGCACCAATAGCCACCAGTTATTCAGCGCATAGGATATGATGATGGCCCCCGCTACTGAAATTAGCACTGCCGCGGCAGATATCCCGGCGTTGTTGTACCTGCGATTACCGTTGGTCATAGGAACCGTATAGCCATTGGACTACGGAGATAATAAAACTGACCCGGCTTATTTCTTCAACAGGCCGATCTCGTTCAACTTGTCCGGCATGTACTTGTCGGTCACGAAGTCGAGGCCGTACTTTGCCAACGCCTGCTGTTCCGCTTTCTTGTTGAGCTTCAGCATTGTCTCGATCTCGTCCTTCCAATAACGGTCGGCGAACCGGGGGTCGTTCAGCTCTGCGTTCAATGCCCTGATGTCCATGTCGGTGAGCTTGTCGGTCGGCAGATCGTACTGCAATATGTCCGTCGCCGTTATGCCAATGAACTGCGCCGAAGGCGTCGCCAGATATTCGCTGATATGGGCGGTCTTGATCGCCCCATAGGCCACCGAAGCGAATATCCTGAACGACCACGGGTCACCATCGGTGAAGACAATGACCGGCAGGTTCATCTCCTCGTTCAGCCGCTTGATGAAGCGCCGGGTGCTTCTGGCCGGTTGGCCCTTCAGGTGCACCAGCACTGAGTTGTAGTCCTCGGCGAAGCCGTTCTCCACCAGACGGTCGAACATACCGCCGGTCTCGATAGCGCAAATGAAATCGGCCCCCGTCTCGATGAGCTGGACCTTTTCCTTCTCGACATTATAGGGAATGCCGTAACCGGAATCCCCGACATCGTCCAGGCAGTTGATTCGCTTGGTCCTGCCCTTGCGGTCGAATTCCTCGATGGTTATATCCCCGATTACGCTGGCACCGTTCTCTTCTGGGCGGAGTTTGAAGTCCTCGCGCATGCAGTTGGTGACGATCTCCAGGTCCTCGGCAAGAAGGTTCGATTCGTCCTGGCTATGGAACTTGGCCTTCCCCCATCCTTCGGATATGTAGTACATCTCCCTGAGGGTGGACGACTTGTTCTTGTCGATCATGTCTTCGATGAGCTCAAGGGTGAACATGGTGCGCAAGAGCATCATAGCGCCGTTGGTCTTCTTGGCCGTCCTAGCACCGGTCGCGTGCCCATACTTCCACACGCCATGCTTGGGGTCGAACCGGATATTGCCCTTCGTACGCAGCGGGAGGACCATCTTCGGGATCTTTCCATGGTCGATCTGGTCATAGATCGAATTGGCTATGTTGAAGAGCGCGCCAACCGCCTTGTTGTCGACCTTCTTCTCCGGTTGCTCGTTCTTTTCTTCAATCATCGCTCAGCGCCTCCGATTTCTCGTCGTAGTCGACCTCGTCCTCTTCATCAGCATCCGGTTTCTCCGCCTCGACCGGGGCGATCTCAGTAATGTTGAGACCCTTTACATCCCAGTCGCCAGGAAGCGGATCGGCACCGATCACCGAGATTGGGTTGATGCCGCTGGAATATATCTCGTTCTCCTCGTATGCCTCTTCGTCCAGGCCGTTCAGGTGGAACGATATCTCCACCTTCCCGGTTGAGGGTATGGTCTTCAGCTCCCAGGTGGTCTTGCCGTCGTCCCGGGCGTCCTTAGGAAAGATAGCCAGCCCCTGGTAGTCGAACGCCCCCTTTGGCAGCACCATGTGAATATTCAACCGCTGTCCATGCGGGGTGTAGTTGTAGATGGTCACCCGGACCTTGTGGCGACCCTTCTCGAACGTGACGTCGTCATCGATCCAGACCACGTTCATGATCTTGGTGATAGTGCCAGACAATGACGGTACTGGCTTCTCCACGATCTTGGCGCTCTTCTGCGCAATAAGAGGCAGGATCACCTGTACGATGTCGAACTTTTCCTTCGTGCGGGCCTTGGTGTCCTTCTTGTTAAGGTGCGTCTTCAGTGTTCGGCCGCAAGTCCGCAAGGCGATCTCGACCTCGTTCTGAATGCTCGGGATGCTGGCGATGGCCTCTTTCGCTTCGGACGTGAACGGCACCTTGGTCGATGCGACGTGCACGATGATGATTGCCGGACCGAAGGGGATCCCGTTGCCGCCGCGCTGCTCCAGCCCATACCGGCGCCAGTCCACCGCCTCTACTGCCTTGGTGATGGCACAGGCACCCTGTTGGTACATGAGCGGCACTCGGTTCGCGAACCTCAACAACTGAACCGGTTGGTCCGCAGGTATCCCTCCGCCGTAGACGATGCCGACCTCGATCAAGAACGGATTCCCGGCGTTGACCTTGGGGTCACGTGTCACCGGGGGGCAATAAAACTCCGGCCTTACCTCGACCAGGACATTCTTCAGGCCCTTCCGGATGAGGTTCTCACCGATCGGGGACAGGCAGTCGGTGGGGGGGCCCATGATCTTCACCGCCCCGATGGCGCCCAGCAGCCTCTTATAATCATCCAGCTTGAGCCCGTTCTTGTTCTTGTCCGGGTCCCAGCTACGTATATTGTTCCGATCCTCATCCATCCCGGCCTTGACCGAGATATCCTTGGCCAGGCGGTCGCTGATTCGGCAGAAATCGGTCTGCAGGAACTTAGAAAGTGTCTTGGCCTTGCTCTCATTGGCCATGTTCATCAATGTGCCGAGCTCGATGCCTTCCGGATGGGGTTTGATCTCCTTTACCGCTGGCGGAAGCAAATCCGTCGCCCTTTCGAAAGTTATTCTTCTGCCTTCCGGGTCGACGAAAGATATCTTGGCGTGCGGGTTCACGATGGCCGTCTGTTTCAGGTATTCAAGGACCGACTGCTTACCGGTCATATACCGTCCGTTCATGAAGAACTCGATCCTGGTCCCGTGCTCCTTACCGTCCCAGATCACCGGGTTCTCCTTGAAGACGTCGGGCATGTTCTTCTTGGTATTGACCATGATGTCGAGTTCCCAGGCAGTATCCTCATTGCCCACCTTGGATCGAACGGTTGCGGGCTTGCCAGTGGTGATCTGACCGAACATGACAGTGGCAGAGATCCCGATACCCTGTTGGCCGCGGGATTGGCGCACTGCATGGAACCTGGAACCATACAATAATCGGCCGAAGACGTTGGGGATGGCCTTCTTGATGATGCCGGGGCCGTTGTCCTCCACGGTCACCTTGTACTCGTTGGCCTCGACCTTCTCGATGCGAACGTAGATCTCGGGCAGGATCATCGCTTCCTCGCACGCGTCGAGGGAGTTGTCCACCGCCTCCTTCACGCCCATGATCAGGGACTTCACTTGAGAATCGAAGCCCAAAATCTGCCTGTTGCGTTCGAAGAACTCGGAGACCGATATCTCCTTCTGTTTCTTTGCCAGATCTTCAGCTATGGAGTTCACGGCTTTACCCTCTCGAGATATAACTGAACGAATGCATCCCGGAGGGCAATATCCTCGGGCAAATACTTATAAAAAATGGAGAAAGGGGAAGGGGTTTAGCTCTGAACATCTCACTTCTTGGGCAGTTGCTTGCCACAGTTCCAGCACTTTACGTCGGACTCGAGGACCTTGGCCTTGCAGTAGGGGCATTCCCTCTCCACCGCCTCCTCGAACTTCTCGCCGCAACGGGGGCACTCCTTGGCCTCGATCGGGACATCGGCTCCGCATTCGGAGCAGATGAACTTGTCAACGACCTTCTGTCCATCCTCGCCCTTCTTTTCCTGCTTGCGCGCTTTATCGAACTCGGCCATCTTGGCCTTGGACCGGTCCATCCACCAGGTCAGGACCAGGAGCAGGTAGAACAATAAGCCGATCTGGAAGAGACCGATGAACACGACCCCATAGTACAGGTATGAGGTGAGCACATTGTCCATGCTCATGGCGATCGGACCCAGCCCTGCATCGGTAAGCACATATCCACCCGGGACGAGACCTTGGAACTGGAATTGATAAATACCCTCCGTAAAATTATCAACGGTCCTAGAGAAGATGGCATTGGAACCGTCCATCCCCACATAGTTCATGGAGTAGTTCAGGGTGGTGGTGCCGGCCCCGTTGATCGCCAAAAGGTAGACCAGACTACCGTTCGTTCCATTGACCACCTCGACCGTAAAGTTATACGAATCGCTGGGCAATCCCTTCACCGGTGCCACTTGGCCAGCGATGAGCTCGTTATGTTCTGAGTGGATGACCTGTCCACTGTATCCTTGGATGTAATAGAATATGTTCAGTCCGAAAACCACGCCCAAGAACACTATCAGGACGGTGCCGAAGACGGCCAGTTTCTTCCTGTTCTTGAACCCGAAATAGTATGGAATGCCATACGCGATCAGGGCGATCAGCATAGGAATGAAACACAAAGAAATTGCGTACAACGTTAACGCCAGGGTAAGAAGGACAGTGACCGCGAGCCCTACCGGTACCGCGTACTTCCGCTTCTTGAAATTGTTGAAGCTTTCGATAAATGACATTGACGCGCAATCGGATGTTCCACCTTTAAATCTTTTGAGAACAGATAACAGACTCCCTTTCCATCTTGAAACGAATCCGAGGGTTTTTCGATAAGATATGATTTCCAGCGGGGTCGTGGACGAGAGTCAATCTTACGAGCGCCGGGGGTGAATGGAGGATTCATTCTTCTTCATTCGAGCTTTGACCAGCTTCTTGATGAGCTCGACGGGAAGATCCACGCCGAGAGGAATTCGGATGGTTGCTTTGGTAGTTTCATACCCTTCTAGTTCATTTCTATTTTCCTCGATGATCGGAGTGGGTATGTAGAGTCCAATATGTGCTTTCGCAAGACCGAAGTATATTAACCGCCCTTTGTAGTCATAATAAGGCATTCCATAACTGATCCGCTCCTCGGCAGTCGGTGCAACTTCCCTAATCGCTGCCCTGAGTGCTCTAAGTTTGCCTTGAACTTCTTTTGGCGCTCTGTCAATGTATGAATCTACATCTTTCGGGGCTGATCTCATGATCAACTGACTGGAATGGCATCAATAAATAACCTGCGAACTAGCGAGTAAACGGTGGGCGGTCACAAGCTCAGAATCTTGTCTTGCCAGTAGATATTTTGTCTTATGTTGTTGCTCGCTTAGGAATCATTGTCAAGAATACTAACGCCCAACACGAAATATCATATGACCGATGAACGATGCCCAGTACGTTCTTGCCCTAGCATCATACCCAGTCGAGGCGCACACCAATAATCATATAATGGTGTCCGTTATTGAAGCGTCCTACGCAGAGAAGGAATATGTTCATTTCCAAAGGTTCACGATCATCATACCCGAAATACCGACCAGTGGGTGACAGTTAATGCCGACCATCGAGGACTCGATCAAAGAGGTGGAGGCTGAGATCGCCAAGACCCAGGTCAACAAGCATACCGAGTACCATGTCGGTAAGCTGAAGGCCAAGATAGCAAGGCTCAAGGACGAGCAGGAAAAGAGACGCTCAACCGGTGGAGGCGGCGGTAAAGGTTACTCGGTCAAGAAATCCGGAAACGCCACCGTGGCGTTGGTCGGATTCCCGTCGGTAGGTAAGTCCACCATTTTGAACCGACTGACCGGCGCCGAGAGCGAGGTGGGTGCTTATGATTTTACCACCATCGATGTCGTCCCAGGCATTATGGAATACAATAGCGCCAAGATCCAGATACTGGACTTGCCGGGCCTTATTCGCGATGCCTCGAAGGGGAAGGGGAGAGGGCGTGAGGTCCTGTCGGTGGTCCGATCGGCGGACCTTATCCTCTTCGTTCTCGATACCTTCGACACCAACCTTCAGGTCCTGACGGGTGAGCTGGAGACGGCTGGGATTCGGATAAATACGCATCCAGCTGATATCGTGGTCACCCGGACCGAGAATGGTGGCATTGAGATCAAACCAACGGTCACCCTGACCAAGATAGACATTGACCTGGCCTCTGCGGTGGTCTCTGAATACGGATTCGTAAATGCCGAAGTGGTCATCAGGGAAGACGTGAACGTCGATCAGCTGATCGATGTGCTTACTGGTAACCGGGTCTATTCCAAGGCCGTCCTGGCCATCAACAAGATCGATTTGACTGATCGCACCCACGTTGATCAGGTCATGGAGAAGTTCAAGAGCTGGAAACCGGTGGCGATCTCGGCCCAAGGCAAGATCGGCATTGATGAGTTGAAGGCTCGCATCTTCGAATCTATAGACCTCATCCGCATCTACCTCAAGAAACAGGGTCAGGAGGCGGACATGAAGGAACCGCTTATTATTCGGAGGGGCGCCACCATCGGAGAGGTTTGCGATTCCCTGCATAGGATATTCAGACAAAATTTCAGGTATTCTCTGGTCTGGGGCAAAAGTGCCAAATTTCCAGGGCAAATGGTCGGCCTCGACCACATCTTGCAGGACCAGGATATCCTATATATCGTGGTCAAGAGGACCGGGGAGTAATTCATAATTATTCAAGCCCTTGACAGTCCATCAAATAACGTTACAATGAATTGAGGGATTGCTACTTCCAGAGCAAAGAAAGTGTTAATACCGTCGATAATATTGCTCGGGCATGATTCAGCGGCCGCGCGGAACGAGGGACTTCGCCCCTGACGAGATGGAAACGAGGAGGTACTTCGAATCGCTCATGAGGGATGTCGCAAGGACCCATGGGTTCCGCGAGGTTTCCACACCGATCTTCGAAACAACGGACCTCTTCGTTGTCAAATCCGGCCCAGGCATCGTCGATGAGATGTATGCCTTTAAGGACAAAGGCGACCGCGAGATCTGCCTGAGGCCCGAACTGACCGCGCCGGTGATCCGCTTCTTCGTAAGCGATCTGACGACGTATCCGCGGCCGCTCAAAATGTTCTATTTTGGCCAGTGCTTCCGCTATGAGAGGCCGCAGTCAGGCCGTTACCGGGAGTTCTTCCAGTTCGGGGCCGAGCTGATCGGCGCGCCGACCCCTGAGTCGGACGCAGAGGTGATCGGTCTGGCCGCTTCGATCATCAAACGCACCGGTTTGAAGGATTACCGGATTCGTGTGGGTCACATCGGGATCCTCCGCTCAAAACTGGCAACTGCCGGAGTCAAGTCGGACGACATGCTCAAGATTCTGCAGAAACTGGACAAGAAACTTTATGACGAGGTCCGGTCGCTCATGAAAGAGGCTGGCATGGGCGATGAAGACATAGAGGATGTCATCAGGACCACCCAGATCACCGGACCGATGTCTGTCCTTAACGAATTCCGCGGGGATGCAAAAGAGCACCTAGAGCAGGTCTTCGATGTGCTGCACGCCTATGGATTCGACAATGTGTCGGTGGATTTGGGCGTGGTCCGAGGCCTGGCCTATTACACCGGCATGGTCTTTGAGGCTGACGCTCCAGCCCTTGGAGCTGAAAAGCAGATCTGTGGAGGCGGTTCGTACTCGCTTTCCGAGCTCTTCGGCGGGGAGAAGGTCTTCTCCAGCGGGTTCGGGATCGGTTTTGACCGGATATTGCTCGCCCTGGATCGCGAAGGAACAACATCCCCGAAGACCGCCATCCAGGCGTATGTGGTCCCGGTCAATGAGAAGATGCGTGAGCGGGCTTTTGGGATTGTCGCCGACCTCAGAGGATCGGGGATCGTCGCTGACATTGACCTGATGAGACGTAACCTGGCTAAGAATTTCAAATACGCCGATTCGATCGGGGCGCGCTATACCATCGTTGTTGGCGAGAAGGAAGCAGAGGTCGCTTCCGTCACCCTTCGGGACATGAGCTCCGGCGAACAGGCACTGGTCAAGATCGATGAGCTCGTTGTCCGTCTAAAACAATGAGGAGTTATTGGTGCCGGGGACCGGATTGGGGGATTCGATGTTGAAGAACCGATTTAGGAGGAAAGTTGAGTCACCGGCCCCCGGACACAAAACGGACGAAATGCCATCTAATATAAATAATTAAGCACTAGTGACAAAAATATTGTGGATATCTTTCTATTCGTTCAACATTTCATCGTTATTGAATCCGAATGATCTTGACCATCTGGCGTTCCTGATCGGATCAAACACCGGAAGACACAGTAAGTTTCGCTGATGGCAAATATTCTTTTAATTCGATATTCTTGGATGATGTTGACCATCAAAGACCTGAATGGAGGACCGGGGGATCGTTCATCATTCTACGTCGAAGTATATCCTCATCAGGGCTCTATAGTCGACTATCTTGCCATCGTCGCACTTGCATTCGAACTCCGAAGCCCTTGCCCACCGGATGTTTCGCACCGATTTTGCTGCGGTATCGATCGCGTTCTTGGCTGCATCTTCGAACCCGGTCTTGGATATCCCAACGATCTCGATCACTTTCTGTACCATCTCATCACCATGATGAACTTGGCTGTCCATGCTAGAAATAACTGTTGCCGATGGAATGCTTCCACCGCGTTTAGTACAGAAATCGAGCTCCTCGTTCAATAGGGCATCCGCCCTGGATATTACCGGGTTCTCCCTTCTTGCATGCAATATAACAGGTTTCTTGAAGCTCACAAAACGGAGCCTGGCCTCCTTGTAAAGAGAGATGAGTTTGGGCGATTTGACATCATAAAGCCCCTGCATCTGTTTGACCACCAGTTCACTGTCCATCGTAACCTCGATCTCGTCCGCGCCCTTCTCCCTGGCCGCGGCGAGCCCAGCCAAAAGACCGTTATATTCAGCCTCATTGTTGGTGGCTATGCCGATGAACTTGGCCTTTTCCAAGACCGTCTTGCCGTCCTCCGATTGTAGGATGAACGCGAAGGCTGATGGGCCTGGATTTCCTCTGGACCCACCATCGGTGAACAATCTTAGCCTCATTAAACGTGGATGGACGGAACTTATAGAAATTATTGCCTAGAGCCGCTTCACATAGCGGTTCTTCTCGTCCACCAGAATGACCTTCTTTTCCACAGGGACATCACTATACTCGAAGGCCATGATGATGATCTTGTCTCCCTTGTTCACCAGCTTGGCAGCCGACCCCATGACCATGATTTGACCAGATCCTGCCTTGCCTTCAACCACATAAGTCTCGAAACGTGCAGCGTTGTCCATGTCGGAGATGAGGACCTTTTCCCCAGGCCATATGTCAGCGGCTCGGAGAAGGTCCTGGTCGATGGAGATGCTGCCTGTATAATCGGCGTTAGTCTCCGTGACCGTCGCGCGGTGGATTTTACCGTGTAAGAGGCAACGCATGTAACTATGCAAACAGACCTCCTTCAAGAATCTTTCCCTGGGACATCCCGATTGAGAAACCGATATCTTAACCGTGACCTCACGGATTGACAACTGATGACCAAATCCGACTGATTTCAGACTAACCTTTACGATATCATATTGCGTTCATTACCTTCCTAATGTTGTATCGAAGCAAAATTTATTGATTAAGAAGCGTAGATGACCCCTGAGGTCCGAATATGCCCAATCCAACTGCATTCTATTACAGCGATGGCATGCTCAAGTATCAGTTTGGACCAGATCACCCTTCTCAGCCCATTAGATATCGCTTGATCAAGGAAACGCTGGAAGATATGGGCGTGTTCGGAGAGAACCTGGTATTGATCAAACCGGATCCAGCGGACATCTACCAGATAGAGCGCGTCCATGGCCTGGAATACATCGAAAGGATACGCGCAGAGTGTGCCCGAGGCCATGGTTACCTGGATGACGGCGATACGCCGGCCACCCAGACGCTGTTCGATGGGACACTGGCCTGCGTCGGCGGGACCCTTGAAGCGGTTCGGGCGGTGGCCGAAGGGCGGTATGAGCATGCCATGAACCCTTCTGGCGGATTCCATCATGCCCGGCCTGATGGCGCTGCGGGATTCTCCGTGTTCAACGACGTGGCCATCGCGGTCCGGATGCTCCAGCAGGACTATGGGTTCAAGAGGATCGCGGTCGTGGACACAGATGGGCACCACGGCGACGGTACCCAGTCCATATTCTACGAGGAAAAGGTCCTCACCATCTCGTTTCACCGCTATGGCAACGGTTTCTTCCCTTCCACCGGGTCGATCAAAGAGATAGGCAAAGGTGAGGGCTGCGGGTACTGCATAAACGTGCCATTACCCTGCGGCACACAGGATGAGGTTTATGTTCCAGCATTCCGCAAGATCATGACCGAGGCGATGCGGGAGTACAAACCGGATTTCATTCTTCACGTGTTCGGAACAGATGCGCATCGGGACGATGACATGGTTCGGCTCGGTCTTACAACCAAGGCTTTCGAACGCATCGCCGAAACAACTCATCACCTGGCCCACCATTTATGCGGCGGACGCTACGTGGTCGTGGGCGGGGGCGGCTATAACCTCAGCGCTACAAGACGTAGCTGGGCCATTGCGGCCTGTGTCGTTTCCGGATCATATCCTGATGACCCGGAAGGATTGCACCACTTGCAGGACCCCTGCATCTACCACCGGACCGAGATAGGTGTCCGCGAGGCGGACGCCGCGGTGCGTAATGTGATGGACAATGTGCTTCCGATGATGCGCGGCGCACCTTGATCAGCTTCGCTTTAGCCAATCCAGTATGCTGGAACCGCTCGGTGTAAGGATGATTCTCGCCACACCGCTGGACAGGTCAACGGACACTACTCCCATCCTCTTTAGCTCGCGTAATGCCCTCATGCGAGGTTGTGAACCATTGTCCCGCGAACTAAACATTGGCACCGGCGTTCCTTCCTTGAGTTCCAGCAGAGTTCTTTTCTGCGCGAAGGTCAACCTTTCCCCGATGTTTACTTTAAGCACCGGCAGCATCACCGGCATCTTCTTGACGACATCGTCCACATAGTAAGACTCACAACCATTGTTCAGCGCCGCCATCATAGCCGCGTCCGAGAGTAGCCACAAGCCGCCGCTGATGTTTATCGTGACCATGTGATTGGCTGCCTGCCGTTTGCGCACGAGGTCATCGATTCGCGAGAAGCAGGACATGAAATCAAAGATGTCCACGATCACGGTTTCGAACGGCGTGTCGAGCTTTCTCGCCAGCTCTAGTATCCTGGCATATTCCGGACGCGATGTATTCTCCTTTCCCGTGACAATGACCAACTCATCGTGGTCGATCGTTCTCATCGCCTTGACGATCTT
The DNA here is from genome assembly GCA_050014375.1 of Methanomassiliicoccales archaeon. GTDB lineage: Archaea > Thermoplasmatota > Thermoplasmata > Methanomassiliicoccales > UBA472 > DASXVU01. The sequence continues at coordinate 11,170 of JBEKDM010000062.1, forward strand.
GTCCTGACGGTAGCCATATGTGCAGATCAATGTTCTCATCGGCTCACCTTAACAACAAGGCCATGCTGTCCTCCACCTTGATCAGCCGGATCCGCTTGTCTCCCGTCTTCTCCTCTAGGTGGACCGCTCTCTTCTGGACCAGCTGTTGAACATGATGGTTGACGGTGGCCTTGTGCAGGTGCAGCTCGCTCGCCAGGTCCCTTTGGGTTACCTCGAACCCTTTCCGATCCAACAAGAACCTGAGGATCAGCTTTTCTTGATCTGTTAGGATGTCGGAGTACTTGATCTGCAAGAGCGGCAGTGGGATCTCCTTGTGGCTGTCGTCGTGGACATAGACTGCGTTCAAACCTTCCACAGTGCAAACAAGCAGCGCCGACGCGCTCATGATTCTGGTACCGCCAGCGATGTTGAACACGGCGATCTGCCTGTTCGAAATCCGCAGCTCCAAGATAGTCTTCTGAATCTCCATTGCCGTGGAGACCAGGTCGAAGGCATCCGGGATGGGACGGGGCAAGAACACCACCTCCATCATCTGACAGGTACAGCAGATCTCCTCGACCGCCTTCATGGATTCCTCATGATCGCTGTGGAACGCAACCACTTCATCGAGTCCCTTCGTGGACCGGATCGTGGGCAGGAGCGTTTCCGGATGATGACCAAGTGTACCAAGTATTACGACCATACTGATCAAATGGAGACAATATCATGGCCGGCTTATTTGTTAGTTAATACCGTATTATAATATTTTATACTATAAATTATAAAGAAATAGACCTGAAAGATAGCTGCATGATTTAATAGTGCATGGCGCCCCGGTCGGGATTCGGACCCGAGTCCCTAGCTCGACAGGCTAGGATGATAGGCCGCTACACTACCGGGGCTTATGCTGGTCTCCACAATAAATAAGTCATATTTATGGGTTGAGGTAGACCAGTCCTCGGATGGTCATAAAAGGCACATATCGTGTGGTCATTCTGGAAAAGATTTTTATGGTGTTCTTCGTTCATTCCAACACTGCGTTAGGCAGGCGGATGGAGCATTATGGCAGAACGTAAGCTCAGGGTCGAGGATTATATGGTCAGGGACGTCATCGAGATCCCTGGGGAATATACTGTCGCACAGACGACGGAGAAGCTCATCTCCACTGAGTTCCACGGTCTGCCTGTTACTGAGAAGGGCCACCTCATCGGGTTCATAACGGCCAAGGAGCTGCTCCGTAACGCCAACCGACCAAACGAGGTTGTCCGTAACATCATCAAGAGGGGTACTGTGAGTGTCAACCCCCAGATGGATCTGGACGATGCCGCCCGCGTCCTGTTCCGGCATGGCCTTAGGAACGTACCGGTGGTGGACGATAAGGGCATGCTCATCGGCATCATCTCCAATCTTGATATCGTGCGTTCCCACATTGAAAGGGCTACGCCGAACAAGGTCAACATGATCAAGAACTTCCTGGAAACGAAGCATAACATCACGATCGTGGTTAAACGGAGATTGATCCCGATCGAGGACCTCAGGCCAACCCAGCATGAGGTCTACGCCGATGAGCTATTTGGCCGGATGGAAGAGATAAAGCGCGGCCTGGTCGAACCGATCATTGTGGTCCAGAAGAACGACCATTACATACTCGTCGACGGTCATCACCGGGCACTGGCATCGAAGAAGATGGGTGTGAAGCAATTTACCGCTTTTGTCCTGGAGCCGAGCGTCGATGTCGAATTAGGTCTGGAGCGTTCCGCCGATGAGAGGGACCTTCACACACTGGATGATGTCAAGATCATCGATGGTTCACACCATCCGTTGATCGAAATCACCACCAGGTTCATGAAGGACGAGCCTAATGTATAGGCTGTTGCCATCATTGTCAACAAAATATTGAAAGGGAAGGCGTTTGATCCTGGAGTGATTACTCCTTTGACTTCCTGGCCGCTTCCAGCAACAGCCTCTGTTCAGCCGAGGCGATGATCGGGATGGTGTCCATCACGGTATCCGGGTTCAGGCTGATGCTGTCGATGCCCGCCTTCACCAGGAACTCGGTGAACTCCGGATAGACCGATGGGGCCTGACCGCAGATGCCCACCGTCCGGCCCTTCTTATGCGCCTCCATGATCAGCATCTGGATGGCCCGTTTGATGGCCTCGCTCCGCTCGTCGAAGTAACCCATCTTGCCCAGCACGTCGGAGTCCCGG
>JBEKDM010000063.1:0-13232 GCA_050014375.1 Methanomassiliicoccales archaeon
GAAGGCAAAGCTAGACGACGGCGTGCTGGAACTGACCATCAATAAGCGAACGGAAACGGAACTTAAGAAACGAAAGGTCGATGTGGAGTGATCTCCACCATAAGCAAGGAATGAAGATGAGCGATTCGGAAAAAGTATTGAAGGTGGCTGAGGCCAAGTCGAAGGATGCCGGTCGGGGCATAGCCAGGGTCGACCCTGCGGTCATGGAGGTCCTCGATATCACCGCCGGCGATGTGGTGCAGATCGAAGGCAAGAAAAGGACGGTGGCGATCGTATGGCCCGGATACAACGAGGATGCGAACCGGGGCCTGATCCGTATCGACGGCACCATCCGGCGCAACGCCAGCGTTGGCATCGATGACAAGGTGTCGTTGCGCAAGGTGCAGGTCAAACCAGCCCAGAAGATAGCGTTCGCACCCATGGAGGAGCTCAAGATCATGGGGGGCGAGGAATACCTGGGCCAGGCCCTTGAGGGCCGGGTCGTGACCCGCGGCGACGTGATCGAGATCAACGTGATGGGGCGCAGGATAGACCTGGTCGTGATGACCCACTCGCCCACATCGGACGCGGTCATGATCATGCGCGACACAGAAGTGAAGATCTCGGAAAAGCCCTCGAAGGAAGGCATGTCCAAGATCCCCAAGGTCACCTACGAGGACATCGGCGGGTTGGGAGACGAGGTGAAGAAGGTCAGGGAGATGATCGAGCTGCCTTTGCGCCATCCCGAACTGTTCGAACGTCTCGGCGTGGAAGCACCCAAAGGCGTACTGCTGCACGGACCACCAGGCACCGGCAAGACCCTCCTGGCCAAAGCCGTAGCGGGAGAGACCAACGCAAACTTCGTGTACATCGGCGGGCCGGAGATCATGTCCAAGTTCTACGGCGAATCCGAAGAACGCCTGCGCGAGATATTCAAGCAGGCAGAGGAGAACGCCCCGACGATCATCTTCATCGACGAGATCGATTCGATCGCGCCGAAGCGTGACGAGGTCACCGGCGAGACCGAAAGACGCGTGGTGGCACAAATGCTGGCCCTGATGGATGGCCTCGAATCGAGAGGAAAGGTGGTCGTCATCGGCGCCACCAACCGTCCGAACGCGCTGGACCCGGCCCTGCGGCGTCCCGGGAGGTTCGACCGTGAGATCGAGATCAACATCCCGAACCAGGAGGGCAGGCTGGACATACTGGGCATACATACCCGCGGCATGCCGCTGGAGAAGGACGTGGACCTGCAAAAGCTGGCCCGCCTCACCCATGGCTACGCCGGTGCGGACCTGCAGGCGTTGACGAAGGAAGCGGCCATACGCTCGCTGCGCCGGATACTGCCGGAATTGGACCTGGAGTTGGAGAGCATTCCCTCCGAGGTACTGGCCAAGATCGTGGTGAAGAAGGAGGACTTCTTTGCCGCTCTACGGGAAATGCAACCGGCCAGCCTGCGTGAGGTACTGATCGAATCGCCCAACCTCCACTGGTCCGAGATCGGCGGACTGGCCGATGCCAAGAAGGAGCTGATAGAGGCGGTGGAGTGGCCGCTCAAGTATGGCATGCTCTTCGACAAGATGGACGCCAAACCACCGAAAGGAATATTGCTTTTCGGCCCACCTGGCACCGGCAAGACGATGCTGGCCAAGGCGGTCGCCACCGAAAGCGAGGCTAACTTCATCAACGTGAAGGGGCCGGAGTTCCTGAACAAGTGGGTCGGCGAGTCGGAGAAGGCGGTCAGGGAAACGTTCCGCAAGGCGCGCCAGGCCGCTCCGTGCATCATATTCATGGACGAGATCGACTCGATCGCCCCGGTGCGTGGGACCGGCTCGGACTCGCAGGTGACGGAACGCGTCATCAGCCAGCTACTGACGGAGATGGATGGGCTGGAATCGCTGCATAACGTGGTCGTGATCGCGGCCACCAACCGCCCGGACATGATCGACCCGGCACTGACGAGGCCAGGCCGGTTCGACAAGCTGGTCCAGGTGAAGGCACCGGACCTGGAGACGCGGAAGGCGGTGCTCGAGGTGCATCTGAAGTCCAAACCGTTGGCGAAGGACGTCGACATCAATGAGATCGCCAAGCGTACCGATGGCTATACCGGAGCGGACCTTGCCGCAGTGGCCAACGAAGGGACCATGCTGGCCATCAGAGAGCTCGTGGCCGAGGGCGGCGATATATCGGAGGAAAAGGTCAACGCGAAGAAGGTGACCATGGCCCACCTGCTGGCGGCGATAGAGAAGTTCCGCCCCATTTCCAAGAAGGAAATGAACAAGTTCGAGATGGCCTACAAGGATTTCGAGTATGTCAGGTGATCAACAATGGCAAGAACGGAGAGGAAAAGGAATGATGACATCAATGACATCTTCTCCATATTCGACGAGGAGTTCGAGGAGATGAGAGCGCGTATGGATACGATGATGGAACGGATGCTGGCTGGACAATGCAGTTTCGGTGAGGATTCCAGTGTGTACGGGGTCTCGATGCAGATCGGGCCAGATGGCAAACCCCACATCCATGAGTTCGGCAACGCCAAGCAGCTAGGTCCGGCCGAAGAGAAGAGATTGCCATCCCGCGAACCGCTCATCGACGTGATCCAGGAGAAGGACAGGGTGCGTGTCATCGTCGAGCTTCCCGGTGTGCAGAAGAACGACATCGCCGTGAGCGCCCAGGACATTTGGCTCGACATCTCGGTGGACATCGAGAACAAGAAGTTCTCGAAGCGCATCGAGCTGCCTTGCCCGATCAGACCGGACAGCGCGACCGCCATCTACAAGAACGGCGTGCTGGAGATCACGTTGGGCAGGTCCCCGCCCAAGAGGCGTAAGAAGAAGACGATAGTCGAATAGGCCACCTTCCTTCTTTCTTTTTTGCCTGGCTTGAATTTATTGATAAGCCCGGCCTACCTTATTTTCCCAATGGTTATATAGAAGAACAGATGAATCTAGTTCCTTGTGCAGCGCGATGAGCTCATCAACGGCGTGCGAACCACGCTCGAGAAGGTCGGGTTCACGGTCTCCAAGCCGCTGAACATGCGCAGCATAAGCTTTGACATTGTCGCCAGACGCGACAAGACGCTACTGCTCATCAAGATACTGTCCAACGTGGATGCTTTCTCCAAGGACAATTCCGAGGAGGTGAAGACCCTGGCCGAAGCGCTCGGCGGTTCACCTTTGCTGGTGGGGGAACGGTCAGGCGCAGGCGAGATCGAGCAGGGCATCGTCTATTCAAGATTCAACGTCCCCATCGTGTCGCTGAACACGCTCAAGGACCTATTACTGGAAGAGGTCCCGCCTTTCATCTTTGCCGCACCGGGCGGCCTCTATGTCAAATTGGACAGCGAGCTTCTGAAACGCCTGAGGGAGGAGAAGAGCATCTCGCTGGGGAATCTGGCCGAGGTGGCGGGTGTGTCCCGCAGGACCATCCAGATGTATGAGACCGGCATGGGCGCGATGATCGATGTGGCAATTCGTCTGGAGGAATATCTGGACCATCCGATCGTGCTGCCGGTGGACCCCCTCAACTACAAGCCCGAGACGTCCGAGAAGCCGAAGGTCAACATGGAGAAGTACGACGAGTTCACCAAAGAGGTGTTCTCGATCCTAACCGGACTGGGGCTTACGATCACTCCGACCCAGAAATGCCCTTTCGAAGCGCTCACGGTCGATCACGACATGCTCATCCTGACCGGCCTGGGTAAGGACGACGCCAAGCTCCGTGAGAAGGCCCGAGTGGTCGCCGACATCTCGGTCGTCACCGGCCGCGAATCGGTCATATTCATCGAGAAGGTGCGTTCGCACCAGAGCATCGAAGGGACCGCGTTGATCGGACGGGACGAACTGCAGAAGATTCAAGAATCGGAGAAGCTTCGGGCACTGGTCAGCAAGAGAAGTGAACCTGATGAAAAGCGTTGAAATCAACGGCTCAACGATCCAATTCCTGCCGGTCGTGAAGGGTCTGGTCTCCGAAGGCGATGAGGTCGAGAAGGCGATCATCGAGGAGGATCCGGACGCCATAGCCATCTCCATATCCAAGGAGGAGCTGGCCGCCCTTGGCAATAAAGAAGATTACGACAAGTACGAGCCGAGCGACATCGAGGAGATCTACGGGGTCCTGCTCGAAACGTTCGGCGATGTCAAGATCCCCCCTCCGTGCTATGTGAAGGCGCGGGATGTCGGCACCTCGAAGAACATCACCATGGTCCCGATCGACATGAACGAGGAGCTCTATACCGAGACCTATTGCTATGAGATCGGAGGTCTGGACCTGATCCGGGAGTCGATGTTCGTAAAGCGGGCGCACCGAAAGCGTTTCGATTTCGCGTCGGCCGGTTCCTTCGCCGTCGACTGGGACAAGAAGATCAACAAGCCAGGAGGGTTCCGCAAGCTCAACCTGAAACGCGAGGAGCATATGGCCGATGCGCTAAGGAAGCTCACCGGAAAATACCGCACGATCCTGGCGGTCATCGAGTATGAACGGTCGGAGAGTGTGCAGAAGCTCCTGAGTGGCAACCCGGTTCAACATTCTTAAATAGCGCCCATCCGTCTCACTGGTTGATGCCAGAGGCGAACGGCGGGTCGGCTTGGGCCAAGTTCTCGGCCAAGGGGGACGGGCTAATCGCGTTCCTGGAGAAGGAAAGGCTTCCGGTCATCGGCATCTTTGTCTACGTCATCTTGCTGGCATTGGGCCGGGACATGGCCGAGTACTACCTGCTGGACGCCGATTTCGTCAATACCGTTCATCCCTGGATATTCAGCATCGCCCACCATGTCTCGTTCTATGTGGTGGTCTTCCTGGGGCTGGTGCTCTTGCTCACGGCCTTCTCTGGTCGAGGCTTCCGCCGCTCGCTCAACCTCATCACCAACATCTACTGGCTCATCCTGATCCCTCCGTTCCTGGATCACTTCCTGTTCGGTCTGAACGAGAGCTATGCCTACTTTTCCTGGACCGAGTTCGTCAACGCCTTCTTGCATTTCCAGGGACGCACGTTCCATCCAGGCCAGGGCCTGGAGATCGTGGCGTTCCTTTTCGCGCTATTCTCCTATGTGATCTGGACCCAGAGGCATAGCTTGTCCTTCATAAAGGAACGGGCGGTGACTCTCCTACGGGTTTTCTTCCTGGTGCTTTTTACCATCGTTTCGATGTTCATCGTGGCCACACCGGGAGCATACCTGCCGGTCGGCAACATCGAAGGTGTGCCGGCATTCCCTTACTTTGACCAGACGAAGTATTTCCAGTTCCACCTGTTCCTGGTGATGTACTACCTGCTGGCCGGGCTTCTCCTGGTGACCGTCATTGCATACCTGGCCATGAAGGGCTCGTTCCGCCGCCAGATCGCCAGCATGAGGCCTTTCCAGACCCTGTTCTTCGGCATGATCGTTGCCGGAGGCATGGTCGTGGGGTGGCGGGCAGTGAACCCGGACCTGGTGATGTCGATAACCCAGACACCTTACTGGGTCAATTTCACGTCAGTGATCCTATCCATAGCCTCGGCCCTCCTGGCCTGGCAGGTCAGCACCATCTGGAACGACATCGCGGACAGCCGGTTCGACGACCCCAGCAAGACCTGGAGGACCGTCGCCTCTGGAACGGTCGACCGGGGCACGATGCTCCAGGCATCCATCGTCATGATGCTCGTGGCATTGAGCGTGGCGTTACTGCTTTCCTTCATTGGGTTCCTGATCCTGGCCGCGGTGTTCGTAATCTCTTACCTCTATTCCTTCAGGCCAGTACGGTTCAAGGACCAGGTGTTAAGCCCGGCCCTCATCGGTATCGGGGCGGCACTGGCGTTCTTCTACGGCTACCTGACGCCGTACACCGTCGTGGAAACGATGTACCAGTACGATACTCCAGTGCACTTTCTGACCGGGGCGGTCGGCGTTGCCTCCATGAGCCTGACCGCGTTCATGATCGGTGCGGTGATATTCCTCGGTCTGGTCATCGGATCGATGGTGACGGACGTTTCCGGTTACGAGGAGGACAAGAAGGCCAATGTAAGGACCGTGTACACACTGCTGGGGCTCGACCAAGGGACCGTGCTCGTTTCCGCATTGATCCTGGCAGCGTCCCTTACGCCGCTCATACTTTTCTCTAAGTTCGGAGATGTGATCTTTTTCCCTGCCATGGGCATACTTGCGGCGGCTAACTTCTACAAGTATCGGATCCCGAGACTGGTCATGCTCATCGCTTTGGTCGGCTTCGTCTATGCCACCTTGCGGTATCTCGGTTTGTTCTGAGATCTACAAGGAAGAGAAGAAAAGCCTAGGGAACGATGGGATCGTCTCCGCCAGCAATCTCCTCCAGTCCTCGGCCCCGACCGCTATACCTTCGGACGCACGGACAATGCCTGGATATCCGACCACGTTATCGAAGAACTTGTGCGCATCCACCACCCCGATGAGCCAGTGCAGCACCGGCGAGATGAGCTCGGCAGCCTTCATATCCCTTACGATGTTGTCGTGACACAGACAATCGTAAGCGGCGAGCGGATCCTTCCCGGAACCGGAGAGAAGCCCTTTGAGCGCTAGGCTGGCATATCGGGCGCTTTGGAAGGCATAGGACATCCCCTCGCCACTGATGGCGCTCGTAAGCCCACCGGCGTCGCCTACTAAGAGGGTCCTTCTGGTGTGCAGCACCTTTCGCGCACGAAGAGGGATCGGGTGAGCGGTGGCACCTTCGATATCGGGCAAGATCCCGGTCCTCCGTTCCAGGTTGCCAGAAACGGTCGCCATTGCTTTTTTCAGGTCATCACCGGAATAGCCTGAACCGATCACGCCGATGTTGCATCCGGTGCGCAGGGGGAACATCCAGCCCATGAGCGGGAAGCCAGGCCCCCATCGAATGTTCTTGGTCGGTGAATCGATGAGGAAAAGCTCGACCCGATCCCCCCGATCGAACGATTCATTGCATTCCACCGCCATGCCCATGGAAGAATATTTTCCTGGATAGGGCCCATACAACCTGCTGGCATTGACACTGGTCGAGCCTTCGGCAATTACCAGGGACCTTGCCTGCATTGTTTTCATGCCAATGGTGACCTCGACACTGTCGTCAATCTCCCGAACGTCCTCCAGCTTCTGGCCTTCAAAGATCTCGCACCCGGCCTTCTCCGCTTTTGCGGAAAGGAACGCGTCGAACTTGGAGCGGCGTACCGTGGAGATGACGACCTTGCCGCTGTCGATCGCGTGCATGCGGTCCCCGAGGACCACGTTAACTCCAGTCACTCTGCGTTCGATGACATCCTCTGGGAGCTGGAAATCGAGCAGGCCGAGGGCACGCTGCATCACGCCTCCGGCGCAGCACTTGGTTCGCGGAAGCTGCTCTCTTTCGATCAGGCCGACCTTGTACCCGCTATTTGCGAGCAGGTACGAGGCATAGGAGCCGGCGGGTCCGGCCCCGGACACGAGCACATCGTACACGACATTACCCTTGCGACCGGGCGAGCCTCACTCCTTCCTCTTCCTATCGGCCCTCTCGATGACCGCCTCAGCTACCACGATACCAAAGACCCCGAATAGGGGCCAGAGGAACGTCAGGTCGACGTAACCGGTCTTGATGTTGATCACAGATCCGGAGTTGTCAAGCACATTGACCGGCTGCTCATTGAACTGCCATCCGGCGGAGGACGGCTGGTTGAAATAGATCCAGAGCGTGGAAGTGCTGCCGGCCGCATAGCTGTAACCGGGGCTGAAACCGATCGCCACAGCGATGTCTATGTACCCGTCACCATTGAAGTCGCCTACATCGACCGCTTTGACATCATACTTGTTGGTACCTATCGCGGCAGAGGCCGCGACCATCGGGATAGCGATGGCTGCCTCGAGCTGCGTGCCCGAATTGGTGATGACGAACAGAGCGTGAGTGGCATCGCCACTGCCGATCAATGTCGTGCCCACAACGATATCGAGCTTCCCGTCCGGTCTATGATCGCCGTTTGATTTGCCCACGTCTGCCACGGCTATCGCTGTGATATAATTCGGGCTGCTGATGCCGGGCACCGTCCTTTGCCATTTGGTGGAATCAAAGACCCAGTAGACGGTCGGCGAATAATGGCGTATGCTCACCATGTTCACGCACAATGTATCGTTGTAAATGTCCGTCCCCGCCCGGTTCACGTCCTCGATCTTGATGTAGTACTTCGAGTTCACCGTATGCAAGATCATCGCAGAGTAATTCCTCTGGGTAGTGCTCGTTATCTGGAACAGCGGGAACCAGGTTTCATTGTCAGTAGAATAGGAGACATTGAACGATTCCCCGGCTGTCAAGACCTTTGCATTTATGGTCAGGTTGTGCATGATCTCGGTCGGCACGTTCGTTACTTGCCAATTCCATTCTAGCTGTCTGGTCACAGCGAACTTGGCCTCGACCCAGATATAGTCGAACCGAACCGGATCGGTACCGGTTGCTCCATTGGAGTAGTAACGCACATAGATCGTTTGGATCTTCGCCCAAGTGTTCACTCCAGCCGCCTTCAGATCAAAGGTCAGGTTAGCGTTCGACTGGGAACTGGTAGGTTTGATGGTCGTTGGGAAATAGTTCGTGCCGTCTATGGACCATTCCAGGAAATTGGTACTCGTGTGGCTGGCCCCTACAGAGTACTTGGTCCTCAGAGTGACACTGGTTATCGGCAGACCGTTGTATGACGGGTTGGGATTGGCCATTGCCACGCTCAGCGTTTGGGTTCTGGACACATTATATGTTCGCCCGTCCTCGTTCGTCAGATTACTGAGCGTCTGGAGCGTATTATCTCCCGCCACTATCGACGTAGGCCTACAGTACTGGATTGACGAGTTCTGGTAGACCTCGGTCAGGTTCTCCCATTTGTTGTCTATGTCTATCAAATTGGCCTTGCTCCCTGCGACCTTGGCTGTGATACCGGTTCCACCGTACTCGAAGTTCGGGTTCTGGGTGTTGGGCGAGACCGTGGCCGGCATGGTGTTTATCACATAGACCGTGTTGACGGAGCCCGCGGCCGCACTGGTCCTTACGATGTCCGGATAACCGTTACCGTCCATGTCCGCGATCTTGATCCTTACTGCCCTTCCGGCAAGGTCCCATGGGCCCGCAGTTCCCGGGACGGTCGGCACACTCGCTGCCGGCACCAAAGATGATGTCGAGTTGAACGTAGCATCGAATGGATCGGTTACTGATTGGACATCGTTCCATTGGCTCAGCCAGATCTTGGTTACGCCGGTCTCATAGACCGCCGCGATATCGTCGAATCCATCCTGGTTGAAGTCACCGGTGGCGATGTCGATGGCCGCCGGATTATTGTTACCGTTGGCATCGGTCAGCACACTTCCCTGCTTGTATGCCGGGAAGTAATCCCTGGTGCCATACAATGGGGTCATCTTCCAATTCAACGGCCCACCGTTGTTCCAGAGGACGTAGATCCCGCGGTTGAAGAACATTGCCGTGTTTTCGCTTGGGTTATTGTTAGCATCATCTGCGCTGGTCGATGTCGAGTAGACCACCACATGAATGAGGCTCACTACCAGGTCCGTATGGCCGTTCCCGAAATTTCCGGCCGCCATCGCACCTATGATGTCATAGTTTGTAGTATACGAGGTCCCTCCATAAGATGGCTCGAACCTGCCGCCATGATCCTGCGTAGCATAGACGGTGACATCCGCATTGGACAGGTCTTTAGCGCTCCCGCCCGCAGCCCAGTGATTACTATTCGGTCCGCCCGGTGTTCCGTCAAGTGCAGCCATTAGCTGGTACGGATTGGACCAAGATGTTCCTGCTACGCTCTGACTGCGATACCAGGCAACTCCGACATTTGGGTCTTGGAATCCGACCGCGAGGTCCTGGCGGCCGTCCCCGTCAAGGTCCGATTGGACCAGACCGACCGGCCCAGAATAGGTTTTGGTTGTATCGGCGATCTGTATCTTTTGCCATTGACCGGTGACCTCGCCGTTCTTGAACCAGGCCAGCTCACTATTGGTCCAAGAGGCCCCGGATGAGCTCCAGGTATACGCCCCCGATCCGATCCCTGTGATGATGTCGGTCATTGACCGAGGCGCGGTGATGTTGAACTGGCAGGTCAAAGAGTGATATATCTCACCCGTACTGGCGCCAAGGGTGCCAGTACCGCTCATACCGACATCCTGGAACGTATCAATGGTCAACGTGTACGAGTTCCTCCGCGGCAGCCACCATCCTGCGTTGGCGTCGATGGGCTTGAAGTAGAACGTATATTTTGCTGAAGGGTCATTAGACAATGTTTGGCTGTCAGCTATCCAGGTGACACCGTTGGCTGAATCTGTTTTGAACACCGCACTGACGGGCGCATTATAGACTGGGGTCTTGCTGCCGAGTGTGGGATTCTGGACCGGCATGGGTGGGGTCTTTCTAACAATGTAACGGCCCGAGTAATCGCTCACCGTCAGATCGTTCATGAATACGCTGGTCATCCGGCCGTCGATATCGAGGGTCGTAAGCTTGACGTATATGGTGTCGGTCAGCGAGAAGTTGGCGCAGGGGACCAATTGTCCCGCGCTCAGAATGAAGGTCTGGACCTTTGGATACTGAGCGTTGTTGATAATGATCTGGTCCCATATGTTGACCACTGTGCCTATGTTGTCCTTCAGCTTGATCTGCAGAGGATATGTATAACCAATCGTTGGCGCATTGAAAGTATAGTTGTACCGGTAGAAATCGCCATAGATGCCGCCATACTGGAACGCAGTGGTCGAACTCGGCGGGGTCATGATATTGCCGGTCAAGGGTTGGTATATCAGCAGGTTATTGTCAATGGCCAGGTTCCTGAGCGTGTCGCTGTAGATCTCGACCATTATCAGCTCACTCGCGTTAAAGTTCCTGGTGATGTTGCCGTCGGAGGCGCGGCGTATGTAATAGAAGGTTGTTCCCGCTTCTCCCATGGTCTCCCCGGCCTGACCGCCGCTGGCATCTGGAGGATATGTTCCGTTGGTCAGATAGCTTGAATAGTTGGTGTATGGACCCTGGTAGGTACCACCCCCGTTTGAGGTGGTCTGAAACATGGCAATGACGAACTGGGCCGTGGCATTTTTGCCAGCAGAATCATAGGCGTTGAAGAAGATGGTTCTACCGTTCCATAGACTGTAGGATGCCTGGTACGAGGAGGCGCTAGTGAACGTGCCGTCATGGTTCGTGTCCGTCAGGGTTATGTTGCTCGGCAGACCGAGGGAAGAGGCATCGACCCATACCCCGGCCAGGTTGCTATCCAGGTCGGTAACGGTCGCATAAAGATAAACTGGGTCACGGTCATAGACTGGCGATGGCGTAAGACCCCTGGTCCCGATGATGGGGGGCGTGTTCTGGTCGGTCTTGTTCCCCGCCAATGTCGCTTGCCATACGATGTTGTTCGTGGTCTTGTCCACGATCATCAAGCGGACGGTCATTCCGGTATTGTAAGTGTTAAAACTGTAGATCCAGACCTCGCCGATATTCCAGTCCGTACCAATGCTCGGGTTGCTGGTGTTGATGTAAAGCGTGGTCGGGACGTCGTTCTTGAAGAGGTAGATGTTCGTCGCAGCATTCGTCAACGACTGTCCGCCCTTGTGGGTGATGTTCATGTAGAAGTTAGAACCGGAGACCCCGGTCTGGGCACTGAAATCGCTGAGGGTCTGGTCTTGTGGTGGAGGCATGTTGGTCACGAAGAATAGGACCCCTGTGAACAGAGAGACGGTTATGGCCAGGATGAGCAGGTTTCCAATGATCTCAGAGACTCCGCTCCGGCTTTTTCTGAGATTCTTGCTGTCCCGATGATAATTGCTCTTTTTGTTGGTCATGAATGGTTGCCTCCCCTGTCGAGTGCCTGCGCTCGTGGCAATCCCGCTTATTTCGTTTGTCGCTATTTAATCGTTTGTGGCTGATAATCATCTTTGAAAGATGTTGGACTGGCTAAAATCGAAGGACCTTTTTCTTAAATGATAACGTACCGCCCGATAAATGCCCTAGAATTCGATGCCCGCCCGGGCGATCACGCCTTTGTCGTAGGGGTGCTTCTCCGCCACCATCCGGGTGACCAGGTCCGCTTCTTCGATTATCTCCGAAGGCGCATTCCTCCCGGTCATGATCACTTCGACACCCTTCCTGCGCTTTCTCAGAACGGACAAGACCTCCGATGGACTGACAAGTCCGAAGAACAGGGCTACGTTGATCTCGTCCAAGATGATCACGTCATATTCGCCAGACACCAATGCGCCTTCGGCGAACGAAAGTGCACGATGGGCCAGCTCGATGTCCTCCGGATGGACGCTGGTCTTCGTGATCAACCGGTCAGATCCAAACTGGTAGAGATCTACTCCTTCCATCTTGCGCAGGGCCAGTATTTCCCCGTAATCCTCCCCTTTCTTCATGAACTGGATCATGCAGATCTTCAGGCCCCTGCCCCATGCCCTGAGCGCCAGCCCCAGGGCCGCTGTCGTTTTGCCTTTGCCATCTCCGGTGTAAACCTGCAAGAGCCCCAGCTGGTCCTCTTCCATTCAATTCCCGGTCCTGGGATGGGCTCTCACGATACTTCTTTGTTGCGGGGAAGCGCTGATTAACCACCGTGACCATTCCAGTTACGATGTTGGAGATCGAGATCAAGACGCGGTCCGAGGACAACGGCAGGGTCGAGCGGCTGCTCCTGGAAAGGGGGGCAAAGCCGTTGGGGGAGCAGGACCAGGTCGACGAATACTTCAACCATCCTTGCCGGGATTTTGCCGAGACGGACGAGGCGTTGAGGCTGCGCAAAGATTCCCACGGCAGGATCACCTACAAGGGGCCGAAGCTCGACCGCTCCACCAAGACCCGCGAGGAGATCGAGCTGGACATCGATGACCTGGACAAGATGGCGTTGATACTGGTCCGGCTGGGCTTTCGTCGGGTGGCGAAAGTGAGCAAGAGACGCAAGGAATACGTTCTTAACGGAGTGACGGTCAGCCTCGATTCGGTCGAAGGACTGGGGGATTTCGTCGAGCTCGAGGTCCTTGGAGAGGATGCCGAGGAAGGCACGTCCAGAATAGAAAGGTTGCGGGACGAATTGGGGCTGGTCGGCAATGAGCGCCGCTCCTACCTTGAGATGCTGTTAATGCGGTAGAAATGGAAAAATAGCCATATCGGGGCAAACGCCCCGTTCTAATGTTCGAAAATCACATCGACTTGATCTTCTCGATCACGAAATCCTTGATCAAAGGATCATCGGGGATCGTGATGGACTTCTTGAACTTCTCCGTCCCATCGGGGAGGAAGAAACCCCTTGAAAGCGAGATGAACTC
>JBEKDM010000064.1:0-13092 GCA_050014375.1 Methanomassiliicoccales archaeon
TCTTGGCAAATGGTCCGAACCTGACCGCCTCAACCTCCACCGATAGGACATCAGCCCAGATGGTCGATGCGGCGCCAAGTGTGGTAACTGTGCAGATGGGCAGTGACGGCGCAGCCTATTCCGGTTACCTGCGCCTCAACCTGACCACTCCAGACGACTTCAGGATCTTCATGACCAATAACACCCAGTTCGAGATGCAATATGAGAACGGAACGGTAATAAAGACGGAGCTGACCGTCGGTTATGAGGACCGCTACCCCATGTTCAACAACTCCAAGTTCATGGGCCTGGAATCGGAAACGGCAGGCATCTACTATATGCACTTCAGCTCTGCCAGTAATGAGACCAAGATGGTGATCGTCCAGGGCAGCGGGGAAGAAGAGGTGAACGGCGTGGTGCACAAGCACGGTCTCAATGACCCTCATTTCTGGATCGATCCCATCTCGGCCAAGACCCAGGTGAACAACATCGCCCACGCCTTCGAGACGGCTGACCCTGCGAACGCAACGTTCTACCAGTCAAACGCAGACAACCTGAACGGAAGGCTGGACGCCCTGAACCAGGAATACGTCGTGGGCCTGCAGAACCGCACCAAGAACGCCATCATCACGACCCACGAGGGCTTCAACTACATGGCCCAGCGCTATCATTTTGATGCCTATGGGGCAGTGGGAATATCCGGGGACAACCAACCTAGCGCCCAAGACATTGCGACCTTGGCAGACCAGGTCCGAACCCTCGGCCTTCACTATGTCTTCAGTGAGCCGATATTCTCCGATGCGGTCATAAACACCATTGCCAGCGAGACCGGGACTCAGGTGCTGGTGCTGGATGGGATACACGGCAGGTCCGGGGTGCATGTCGGCATGGACTACTTCCAGATCATGCGCGCCAACCTCCAAGCACTTGAGGTTGGGCTAGAGGTAACCTCATAAACCCTTTCCCTTATTCGGTGTGTTAGATGAGCGAGAAAGTTGTGGAGGTCAGCGACGTCGTTGTAAAGTACAGTGGCAACGTCGTCCTGGACCACGTCTCCCTTGACGTGCACAGGAAGGACTTCTTGGGAATTGTCGGACCGAACGGCGGGGGCAAGACCACCCTCCTGAACGCAATTCTCGGCAATATCAAGCTGTCGTCGGGTCACGTCAAGCTCTTCGGGACCGACCTCAACCACTTCAAGGATTTCCACAAGATCGGCTATGTCTCCCAGCATGCCATCCAGTTCGATCCGCTATTCCCCGCTACTGTGGAGGAGATCGTGCGTCTCGGGTGCCTATCCCGGAAGAAGCTGGGGCGAAGGCTGACGGCAGAGGACAAGAAGGAGGTCGAGAAGGCGATGGAACTGGTCGGGATCACCGATGTCAGGAGAAGGAAGATCAGCGACCTATCGGGGGGCCAGAAGCAGCGGATATTCATCGCGAAGGCGCTCGTGCGCAAACCGGAACTGCTCATTCTTGACGAGGCCACCAGCGGACTGGATGTCTCGATCCAGGATCGGTTCGTCAACCTGCTTAACCAACTGAAAGAGGAAAAGGACGTCACTGTCATAACGGTGTCCCATGACCTCTCCAGTGTAATGTGTCAGGCGAACAAGCTGGCCATCATAAACAAGAGGCTTGAGTTCACCGAGATAGAGGAGGGGACCGACCCCACGAAGGCGCTGAGGGATGCTTATGGAGAGCACTTTACCTTCGTGTTCCACAACCTCAGGGATTCCTGCATCGGTCATAATCATGGTTAGGTGCTGAAATGGCTGTAGTGATCGATTTCGAATCAATGTTCAATTACGCGTTCTTCCAGCGGGCTTTCATGGGCGGGATCTGCGCCGCGGTCCTGTGCTCTCTCCTCGGGGTGTTCATCGTCCTGAAGCGGTCGGCCTTGATCGGAGAGGGCGTTGCCCACCTGTCGTTTGGAGGCATTGCCCTGGGCCTCTTCCTGTCGATCTATCCCCTTGACACGGCGCTGGTGATGTCGTTACTAGGAATCTTCGTGATCTCCTACCTGCAGCGCAAGAAGATAGTCTATTCAGAGATGGCCATCGGCATCATGATCTCCTTCGGTCTAGGCCTCGGCGCGGTCCTGGCCAGTCTAAAGGGCGGATTCAACGTCGACCTGTTCTCCTACCTTTTCGGGTCTATCCTCACGATCACGACCGACGACATATACCTCATCGTCGGATTATCGGCTGCCGTTCTCGCCTTCGTGCTCCTGTTCTTCAAGGAACTCATGCACATGACCTTCGACGAACAGGGCTCGCGCCTATCAGGCGTGCCGGTCACGCTCTTCGACCTTGCTTTCAACGTCGTGTTGGCATTTACCGTTGTCGTCTCCATCAAGATCGTGGGTTCGTTGCTGGTATCTGCCCTATTGATCATACCGGCTTCTTCGGCCATGCAGCTGTCGAAGTCGTTCCGGGGAACGGTGTCGATCAGCATAGCGTTGGGCGTGATCTCAGTGGTCTTCGGACTGGTGTCCTCGTTCATCTACGACATTGCCACCGGCGGGGCCATCGTCCTGTTCAGCATCATGATATTCCTGCTCTGCGTTTCGCTGAAGAGGTTCATCGGCCCGGAGGAGCAAGATGGCGCGGCCAGCAAGACCGAATCCTGATAAAAGTTAGGAAAAATGATGCTATTCTTCGAGATATTCTGCGTGGCCCCAAAGCAATTTGCTAATAGGCGATCCTATCTCCTGATAGACTCATTGTCTCCTTGATCTGCGGCTATCGGATTCTCCGTTTCCAGGCCATTTCGGTCGGCCTAGCGGCTCCTGGTCTTACCTACGCTGATGTTGTAATTGTTCACGATGTGGTTCATGTAATTTGAAAGGTTCTTTTCTCCCGCCCGAACTGCCACCCAGTTCGGTTCGGCGTTCAGCGAGAACTCGGTGTCGCCGTAGATGCAGCGAACAGAATTGCAATTGGTGCCGGACCTGGGATGTTGGTGTCAGGCGGGAGTTCATCTCTTCAAAGCGCACCCCGGTGGACAACGGGGCGGTATTTTCAAAAGCCAACATGTTCACAGTAGTTTGGCAAGTATTTATTATGACGTCGCTGTTCGCAGGTTTGGTGAAATGAAAGCAGGTGTGATTTCGGTCCAGGGGGCGGCCCCCGAGCACGTGGCGGCGCTGAAGGTAGCCATGGCCAACCTTGGCATCGACGGGAACGTCGTTTCGGTTAGGAGGGCCAAGGACCTGGAGGGAGTGTCCTGCCTCGTCCTTCCCGGCGGCGAGAGCACGACCATTTCGAAGCTCCTGCGCCGGTTCGACCTGTTCGACCGGATAATAGACCTGGCGAACGACGGCCTACCGATCATGGGAACCTGTGCCGGCTGTGTCCTGCTGTCAAAGGAAGGGGACGACCAGGTGGAAAAGACGGAGACCGAGCTGCTCAAGCTCATGGACATGGCCGTCGATCGCAACGCCTTCGGAAGGCAAAGGGAGTCCTTTGAGGTCCCACTGAACATTACTGGCCTGGACTCTCCGTTCCCTGCGGTGTTCATAAGGGCGCCGCTGATCACCAGGGTCTGGGGCAAGTGTGAACCACTGGCAACGCATTCTTCCAGCATCGTTATGGCGAAACAGGACAACCTTATTGCACTTTCATTTCATCCGGAGCTGTCAGATGATACACGGTTGCATGAGATGTTGTTGAGAAAGGTCTGAGATGAGGATGTTTCGAGGCCCCCTAAAAATGGAAGCCCCCTCGATCTTTTTGAGATCAAGAAAGACTCGCTAAGGTCAGCATTTAACAGCCTGGATGATGGCTTTCAGCTTCACCTGGTAATCACCGTTCTCGACCACGGTGCCAGTCACGATAATGTTAGCACCGGCCTGCCTGACCATTGCGGCCTGTTCCGGCTCCCGGATCCCGCCTCCCACTATCAGCGGGACAGTGATGTTCTTCCTGACCTCGCCGATGATCTCGCTCGGTACGGGCGAGGGGGCGCCGCTTCCGGCCTCCAAGTACACCAACTGCATGCCCATGTACTCCGCTGCCAGGGCATAGGATACGGCCATCTTCATGTCATTCCGCTTGATCACGTCTGCCTGTCCGACCTCTCCGACCTTCATGCCAGGTTCGACGATGATGTAGCCCATGGATAACGGCTCGAGGTTGAGCATCTTGACGATCCGGGATGCAGCCACCTGTTCGCCGATGATCATCTTCACGTTGCGGCTGTTAAGCATGCTCATGAAGTAGATGGCGTCGCTGTATGGAGAAATGGCGTGCGCCCCGCTGGGAAAGTAAATGACCGGCAGCTTCGTACTTTTCTTGATCGCCAAAATAGTAGCATCCAGGTTCTCCTGGGTGATGCCGGTGGAACCGCCGACCATGATCGCGTCGGTGCCGAAGCGGTCCGCCGAGGCAGCGATCTCTCCTGCCTGCTCCGGAGCCTGTTTGGCCGGGTCTATGAGCGTCATGTGCAGGGCCCCTTTCTTGACCTTTTCCCGAAGATACTCGATGACTTTCATTGGATTCCTCCTATTAGGAAGGCCACTAGGGCGACCAGCATACCGTACTTAGCGAACTGCTGACCCCTGGTCGGATTTCGAAAATGAACAATTGAACAGTATATAAATATTGCATCTGCCGCGAGGACTACCAACAGATATCCCAGTCCGAAAACGCTGGTCAGATATGGCACCGGGCTCAACACGACCGCAACGACGAAGGCGATGCTGCCAGCTATCCCGGCATTCCTCTTTCCGATCCGTTTGGGAAGCGTGTTCCGGTCAAAATCGGCCTCCATGTCCTCGATATCCTTGACGATCTCCCGGCCTACGGTAGCCAGGCCTGCCATGAGAGCTATGATGATGGTCTTGTCGATCATACCGACAACCGATCCACCAAATACAAAGAGCATGCCAGTCAGAATGCCGATCGTAAGGTTGCCGGAGAATCCCTTCTTTTTCGTACTCAGTTCGTAGGTGAGCATAAATGCCATGGCGACGATCACGACGAGGGTCGCTTCTATCCTGAGGAAGAACGAAGCGACAAGTGCAGTGGAGAAGCAGTATATCGAGATGATCCGGGCGGTGTCCGGCTTGATCTTCCCGGACGGGATCGGCCTTTCCGGGTGGGCCAACTTGTCCACCTCCCGGTCCATGTAGTCGTTCAGGGAATTGCCCGCCGCAACAAAGAAGAAGACCACAACGGCTGCCGGAAGGATGTCTGCCCAGTAGTTCCCTATCGAGGTCCCTGTGGCTATCAGCACGCTCATCAGGAGGCCGACGATACCCATCAGGCAGTTGCCCATTCGGAACAACTGGACTATCCGGTTCACATCGCAGGATTGGGATTGGGCTAATTAAGGCTTATCCATGACCCGCATTCAACCGGAAAAAGACGCACTTGATGTTAATTCGCTTCCTTTTTACCGATCCCGTTCTTGATGAGAACCCTTTTATTCCACCAGGTCAAAATCATACTGCATGAGAGAGTGCATCAAATGCGGTGAGGTCACCGATTCGGGAGAACGAATATGTCGGAAGTGCGGAAGCACAGAGTTCACAGTGAGGAAGGATTCCGAAACCGTTCGTTGCCCGTCCTGCGGGATGTACAACGAGAAAGACAAAGGCGAATGCGAGACCTGTGGGGAGCGTTTACAACAATAAGACTACGAGCCAGGCCATCTTCCATCTATATGTTGTTATTACGAAAATGTTAATATGAGCACTCTTGATAGGGGCGCTCATGGTCCCCACGGACGTGGCGGCGGAGCTAGAGCTCATCAGGGCGATGATCGGCAAGTACTTTCCGATCTACGATGTCAAGGTCAGTGCCCAGTCTGTACAGATCTTCATCAGTCCAGACCCTACCACGATGGAGGCCAGCTTTGATAGCCTGCGCAAGGAGATGAACGAGAAGAAGTTCATACCGTTCATCTCGCATGCAGGCGGCGAATATACCATTACGGTGGTCAGGAAGGGCGAGCGCAACCGGATGGGTGTATGGACGAATGTCATTCTGCTCGGGATAACCTTCGTAACGACCATTCTTGCGGGAGCATTCCTTTGGGCGGCTTATATAAACACGTCCAATTTCCTCACCCTGGAGGTATTTGCCATGGGCGCCCTGTTCTTCGCCATCCCGCTGATGACGATCCTGGGCGTGCACGAACTGGCCCACTACCTTACCGCGAAAAGGCATGGGGTGGCGGCTTCTTTACCGTTCTTCATACCCTCGATCCCGCCGCTCGGGACCTTTGGAGCGTTTATATCCATTCGCGACCCGATACCGAGCCGCAAGGCGCTGGTCGACATCGGCATCTCCGGTCCGATCGCCGGATTGGTCGTGGCCATTCCGGTGTTCCTCTTTGGAATGGTGCTCACGCAGCAATCTCCCCATTACATCACGGGCGGAACCGGCGGTCTTGCCGGCACCATGGCCTCGATGCTTTCCTACGCGCTGTCCCAATTCTTCCCCATCTCCGGGAACGTTATCATGCATCCGCTGGCCTTCGCCGGATGGGTCGGTCTGTTCGTGACCGCTATCAACCTATTGCCGGCGGGTCAGCTGGATGGTGGACACGTCGCCAGAGGGCTCCTAGGAGACAACTCCCGTTTCCTCAGCTACATAACCGTTGCCGCGCTGTTCTTGCTGGGTATGCTGGTCTATTCCGGTTGGTTACTGTTCGCGGTGCTGATATTCTTCCTCGGACTGAGACACCCGGCGCCACTCAACGATATCTCCAAACTGGGAGGCAAGAGGACCGTGCTGGGAGCGATCGGCATAGCCCTGCTGGTGGTAACTTTCGTTCCGGTCCCCATTTACATGGAGCCGAACAACTACAGTTTCAGCATGCACATTGATGGTCTCGATAACGCTACGATCGCTCCCGGCCATGCCGTTGATTACCGCATCTGGGTCAACAATACTGGCAACACCAACGAGACGATCACGGTCAACCTGCAGGCATGGGAGGGGCTGGCCGCCTACGTTTACGCCGACCATGCTATCTCGGGGAACGGCACATCACAACTGACCTACGCTCTCCCGTATCAAGGAAGTTCCACGGTGCTCGTGAAAGCCACGGCACTTTCGTCAGCCCAGCCGATCACGCGGACACTGCCGGTCTACGCTGCGAGCGATCCATCCTTCCAGAGACAGTTTAACCTGACCGTGACTATTTCCTAATAAATAGGAAATAGTGCCGGGACAGGGATCGGTGCACCCTCTGGATGTGAGATTCGGTTAAAATGAGCTCATCCCTGGGGTGGTCCAAAGGTCCCGGGAAAACGACCCCTACCCTTCCTCCTGGTTTTACTGCATCCACAAAAGCGTCCATGGCCCTCCCATAGAGCGAGGACTTGCCTTCCTTCCATAGGCTGGCGGAACGTCCATATGGCGGGTCTGTCGCCACAATGTCGACCTTGCCGAAGACGCTGGCGATGTCGCCGATGTCGGATACATCGACCCGTTCGAACGGGGCATGGAAATGATTTAGGTTTGCCATGCAGCCGCCCGCCATGTCCTCCGCGATGTCCGATCCTAGGACCGTGGCGCCGATCATCGAAGCCTCGATTAGTATCCCGCCGGTACCGCAGAATGGGTCCAGAACGGTCTGCCCACGCTTGGCGCGGGTAAGGTTAACTAACGTCCTGGCATAACGTGGGTGCAATGAGATGGGTGAGAAGAACGGCCGTTCGCCGACTTTCCTGATATCGAATTGCTTGCGGTCGACCTCGAAATCGCCGATGTAGAAATGCAGTCTGTCAGAAATAAGAATGCGCACCGGAACGTCCGGCCTTTCCAGGTCCACGACCCTGCCTTTGGTCAGGATACCTCCGCATTTCTTCACCAGGCTGGGAATATCAATGTTCGGTTGATATTGCTCTGTCCGTTTCGCCCGGATGGAAACACTGCCCTCCGGAAGTTCCACCGCGGAGAGGAATCGTTCGATGTCCGGTAGATCGCAGGCACCGAGATACCTGCCTATCCTGTGCGTGAGCGCGATCCGGTTCGCGACCCGGGAGACGTTCTCACGGTCAAAACAGTAGATATCATAACCGGGTCCCGAGCCCAACCTTTCGTGGTTCTGACATTCGGCTTCCACGCAGGCCAACGCCTCGGCGGATGGAAGGGTGGGGTGCTCCCCCGACAGCTCAAAAAGGAATGGGGAGCTTTTAGTGTTTTCGGGATCGGTCATCGGATGCTTGTGGTCAAGCATCAGTCCCTTATACCTTCTTCTGAGACGGTGATCACGCACTCCGCCTCCGGCATGTTCGGGGAATCGATGAGCCTGGCTATGCGCTTGCCGCCCTTGCTCTTCCTCAGGTACACCCTGAAGGTCGAGGCGTGCCCGACGATATGGCCCCCTACTGGCCTGGTCGGGTCCCCGAAGAACGCGTCCGGCTTGGCCGCGACCTGGTTGGTGACCGCGATAACGGCGTTGCTGACATCGCCGAAGCGTAGCAGATCGTGCATGTGCTTGTTCAGCAGGCCTTGCCGCTCTGCCAATGTGCCCCTGCCGACGTATTCGGAACGGAAATGGGCGGTCAGCGAGTCGACGATCAGCAACTTGATCGGGGTCTTCTGGGCCATGTCCGCGGCCTTCTCTACCAGTAACATCTGGTGCGATGAGTTGAAGGCCCTTGCCACATGGATCCTCTGCAGAGTGTCCATTGGGTCTATGCCCTGGGCGTTGGCGATCTGCACGATCCTTTCCGGGCGGAAAGTGTTCTCCGTGTCGATGATGACGACGTCCCCGTCCAGTCCGCCCTTGTCGGTCGGCATGGTGGCGTTCACGGCCAGCTGGAACATCATCTGGGTCTTACCGCTTCCGAACTCGCCGAAGAACTCGTGTATGGCTTGGGATTCCAGTCCCCCGCCGAGCAGTTCGTCGAACGCTTTCGATGAGGAGGTCAGCCTTCTCAGGTTCTTCCTTCTCTCCAGTATTGTGTCCCCGGACTCGAATCCACCGACATCGGCCGCTTCCTTTGCGGCGGCGATGATCTTGGCAGCGGTAGCCTCCCCGATCTCACAGACCTCTGCGAGGACCTTCGGGTTCTCCACTGCTATTGACATAAGATCTTGATATCCGGCATCACGCAGCTTCTCGGCAGTTGCGGGTCCAACTCCAGGCAACTCTTCTATCTTCTTCTCAGCCATTGATGCACCTACCTCTGCTAATGCCACCCCTATTTAAAAGGGTGATGACGGGTTGTCCGAAAGTACCTGACACCTTCATGGATTCCAGATGTCCGCACTTTCGTTAATATCGCATTCAATACAGGCAATGTCCATGGAAGTTCCAATCAGCCGGGAAAATGAGGAAGGTTATTCGAGGTACGGAAAATATGATGGAAAAAGTTTGTCCAGGGATCTGGAATCGTTCAGTTCTTGGGTGTTGTCAGCGGCTGGTCCTTCTTCGTCGTCTCCAGGTTCTTGGTCACTGTTTGGGCCAGGAACGTCGATAGAAGCGGCATCGCTCCCGAGTCGCCGTTCGAGCCAGTGATCAGGATGTCAGGCGTTATCTTGACATTGTTGACCCCGACCTCGTCCATAATCTTGATCGCCGCGGTGGCTTCCTTGCCGATGACCTCAGCCTGCGCCCGGTAGGCGTCGGCGATACCCCTTCCCACCTCACGCTGAGCATAGGCGTTACCGTCGGCGACGGTCTTGAGCTTGTAGCTCTCACCATCGGCGGTGATCTTGTTGAAATCCCGGTCACCACCGGCCAGCTTCCTTTTCGCCTCGGCCTTGTCATCCTCGATCTTGATGGAGAGCATGGCCGCCACCACTTCCGGCTGCTTGTCTGCATTCGCCGCCTTGGACTGGACCTCGATGCGCTTCTCCTGGGCCAATGCCTCCTGCTGGTATTGGGCCTGTTGCTGCAGAGCGATCTCCCTCTTGGTCTGGGTATCGAGAAGTGCCTGGTCCACCTTGATGTATGCGATCAGCAGGTTCTGCGCTTCGACATGGTACACTTCGAACTCGCGCTGGGCCTTCTCCAAGGCCGACCGCTGGAACTCGGTCCTGCTCATGATGAAGCTTATGGCCTTCTCTTCTCCCGCCTTATTACGGAACGAGGAGTCGATCAACGGATGGACGATCTGCTCGATCAGGTTCTTCACGGAACCGAACCGGGCGATGATGAACGCCGCGTTCTGCGGCCTGATGCGGATGATCATCCTGACATCCACCTCAAGCTGGAATCCATCAACGGACGTTACTCTCAGCTGGGAGAACTTGAAGAACTCGGTCGCCTTGGAATCGTCCTCATTGTTGATGCTCTTTATCCCGTCCGGGGCGTTGTGCTGAGCCCTCTGGTCTACCCCCGAGGCCCAGTCGATGGTGACCGCGCTCGTCGGCACCAGGTAAGGTGTGAATGCCAGCGGGTTCAAGTTGTATTTGCCCGGGGCGATCGGCTCCTTCCATATCCCCCTCATGTTCTTGTCCAGGATAAGGAGCGATTCGACGTCCTCGTGCACGGACTGGTTTATGTCCACCAACTGCTTGCTCGGGCTGGCCGGTGTTACCGGACCGACCGGGCCCACGTTGGGGATCGGCGAGCCTTCGCTCTTCTCAAGGACCAGGCCCACGTTCGACCTGAGGATGGCGACGTAGCCTGGAGGGACCTCCGAGACATTGTAGATATCCACCCTGAATAGGAGCGGATTGATGTAGTAGCGGCCGGGTTGAAGGGTGTCCAGCTGCGGTCCCCTATATCCGGCGCTGTTCAGGAAGGCCTGGCCATCCTGGAAGTACTGGCTATTCTTGGCCTTGGGATATCCTGGGAATGGCCCGTCCAACGGCCTCGGCGCGATGATGAAACCGGATGGCAACGGCAGGCCATCATTGGCGACCACCACTCCGATCTTCTCGGACGGCACCTCGACCAGTCTGGCCTTGACCACTTTGAACGCGTAGGTGTTGATCCTGTACGTACCCGGCCGGAGGATGCTGACCTGCGGTCCCTTCATGCCTCCATTCTCCAGGAACATCCTGGCATCCTGGAAATGATTGCATTCGACCTCGTCGCCCAGCAGTCTTCCCTGCGGCATGGAAACGCCGTCTATCGACTCGACGATGCCCACCTCCGTCGGCAGGATCTCGGTGACATGGTGCTTCTCGATCTTCCAGATGATCGGGATCCTCCAGTACAGTCCGGGCATCAGGATGTCCGCCCTGACCCCTATCTCCCCGGATTTCGCCACTACCTGGCCCTGGGGCATCATCTTGCCGAACATCTTCTTGGTGACTATTCCTACCTCTGAATCACCGATCAGTTTCAATCCGGTGATCAGGAATAGAACCAGCAGGCCGACTATCAATATCAGCAACAACACTAGACCAACGGCCATATTCCACTCCCCCTTGCAATGTTATATAGTCTCTATTTCGATAGAGTAGCGAAAATATCCGGTAACAGATATTTCAAAAATTCCTTAGGATTATTGTAACGACTTCTCCTTTTTGAGCGATCCGACAGAGGAGAACGAACATTGGCCAGGTGTCTCTTTTATTCGGAGCAGACCCGAAGTTTTCCCGACCTAATTTGGGGTTCTCTTATATCTTCGATCAAAATTTCGGGTCGAGGAGATCAAGCGCGGGCTTCGAACCAGTATCGAAACGAGCGCGTTACACCCGAACGAAGGTTTGAAAAGATGTTTGTGATGCCTCAAGGCGTGTCCTTCTTCCTTCTGTACAACGCACTGATCGCTACGAGGACCGCGAGTGCCAAGACGGCGACGACGATCAGCGCGGTGCTGCCGAAGCTTGACGGGCTGGGCACTCTTTCGTCGGAGATTTTTCCCATGTTCTCGAAGAAATAGTTATCAATGTTCGTGCCGGACATGACGATGCCCTCCTGATTTTTACCACTACAATTGTTCTTTGACACGGTGTTGCTGCCCGAGGAATCCAGCCAGATGCCCATGCCAATCCCGCTACAGTTGTTTTTTGACACGGTGTTGCTGTTCGAGACGTGCAGACTTATGCCGATGGCGCTTCCGCTACAGTTGTTGTTGGATACTGTATTGCTGCCCGAGGAGGCGAGGCTGATGCCGTAGCCATTGACTGCGTTTTCGGCCACTTTGATGCCGTTGCATGTGTTGTTCTCAATAACGTTGTTGCTCGAGTACATCAAGAAGATGCCGATGGCGTTCCCGCTACAGGTATTGTTCTCCAACAATGCATTTGTCACGCTATACAATGCGATGCCCGCTCCCATGCCGTAAAATGAAGCAATGGAACTGGCATCAGATAGCGAGCAACCTTCTATCGTCAGATATTTTGTCGTGTTGCCTATATAGATCGCGTCACCTTTGCCGGTGGCATTGATGTCGAGGTTCTCGATAATGTATGGGTCAGATGCCGCCCCGCTGCCTTTCCAATCATTGGTCGCGATCAACGATGCCAGCTCGGCGTTGTTATTGACGCAGATGACCGAGCTAGAGGTCAGTGTAGTGCCGCTCGCCTGTACCATGACGAATATTCCAGAAGAAGCAAAGATTGACACGATCAATGATATGCATATGATAATTGGCAATGCTCTGCTCGTAATCTTCATGTTCTTTCCCCAATTTTCCCCTGAATGAGAGCCAGTTGTCAAGAGCCTCAGGTCATGATAAAAGTAACTCATAAAATTCAAAATTAGAAAACGGGATGAACTCTGTGTTAAGAATTGAAATTCTCATCGAAAGTGCGAATACTCCGGAGTGAGCTTCGATCTAGCCAGACGACTTCGAACCACGACCGGACCCGAAAATATACCGACTCCCCATGGGGCTCTCTTGCATTTACCTCTTGTTCGGAGTCGTAGCCCTTGCGGGGATGAGTCGGTTCCGAACATCGACAAAGTCCTGGAGGGAAGTTGAAACCCTCCATCCGGTAGAACTTAGAGGCGACGATCTCCAGACGGTATCTGTCGATGTCTTGAAACTTGAAGGTAACGCACAGTCGATCACTAATCGGTCACCTGGACCACCCTATCGTTCTTTCCTCGAAGTACACCGCTTACGGCCTTCGAGCGATGCCTGGGCCATTTCCGGGGAGAAAGGTATCTCGACCTTAACCTGCCCACCACCAAGATGACAGAGCTATTACCTTCTCGGAGATCCAAACGAGCAGGAAGGTGAAGACGAAGG
>JBEKDM010000065.1:0-13073 GCA_050014375.1 Methanomassiliicoccales archaeon
TGACACGTGTCGGACTCGAGGGATGGGATGCAGCTGGAGCTAAGGCTCTATTTGGGATATCGCTCCAAAAACCTCATTCAGGGAGGTTTTGGATGTTTCTGAAGCAGATCGAAGTAGAGAACTTCAAGTCTTTCGGCAAGAAGATGACGATCCCGATGATGAACGGCTTCACCGCCGTCACTGGACCGAACGGTTCCGGCAAGTCCAACATTTCCGATGCCATCCTATTTGTCCTCGGTCCGAGAAGCTCGAAGGCGCTCCGGGCGGAGAGGCTCACCGACCTCATCTTCAATGGCGGGAACTCGAAGCAGCCCGCCACCTTCACCAAGGTCTCGTTGGTGTTCGACAACACCGACCGGATGATACCGGTTGACTCGGACATCGTGAAGCTCACCCGGCTGGTCAAGCTATCGGAGAGCGGCGACGGCTACAACTCATACTTCTATGTGAACGACCGCAAATCCTCTCTGTCAGAGTTCGACTACTTGCTTTCCAGCGCCAGGATAAGCGCTGAGGGATACAACCTGGTCCAACAAGGGGACATCACCCGTAACGTTGGACCGGCGGAGGATATTGGACGATATCTCCGGCATCAGCAAGTTCGATGAGGAGATTTCTAAAGCGGATGTGGAGAAGAGGGCTACGGACGAGAACATCGACCGGATCTCCATCATCATGGCCGAGCTGGATAAGCAGCTCAAGCAGCTGGAAGTGGAGAAAGCGGCCGCCATCAAGTTCATCGAGACCCGACAGCGGCTCACTCAAGCCAAGTCTAGCATGGCCTACAAGAAGAAGGACCTGGCCGAGTCGGAAATAAATGCTGCAAAGAACCAGGTCGAGGCATACGGCAGGGAGATCGAAGTGCTACGGCAAAGGAAGATCGACCTGTCCAAGTCCATCATCGACCAGGATGGGGCCATCGCGAAGCTTGAGGCTGAGATCATGGCCAAGGGCGGCCAGGAGTTCCAGGTGCTCAAGGAGAGATCCGACGCGGCCAAGATCGAGCTGGCCCGAGCCACCGATCTGATATCACGTTCAAACGATGATGTCGAGGACATCAGGCAGGCGTTGCTGGAGAAGGTGGAAGAGCGCAAGAACGTCACAAACCAGATCGCCACCATCGGCACCAAGATCAAGGAGCTCGAAGGCCAGATCGACCGCCGGAAGACGGACCTGGCCCTAAAGAACGCTTCACTTACAGAGGTTTCCAAGAAGATCACCGCCTCCGACTCCGAGGTAGGTGCCCTGCAGAAGCAAGTGGTCGAGCTGGAGAACTCGGTAAAGGACAAGGAAGAGAAGGGACACGCCCTGGTCTTGGAGAAGGAGCGTCTGGAGGAAAGGGCGAAAAGGCTCGTTTCCGAGATCAACACCCTGCAGGAGATCAAGGGCCACTTGGAGTTCGAGGTCAAGGACCTCGACTGGAGGATCCGAGAGCTGTCCAAGGCAGACAAGAGCTCGTCCGGTGAACTGAAGTCTCTTCAGGACGCATATTTCTTGAAGCGCAACCTTGAGTCCAAACTCTCCAAGGAGTCGAACGAGCTGGAACAGGCGATCAAATCCATCACAAGGGAGTATAGCCTGCTCAAGGCCGAGCTGGAAGCAGCGGAGAGCACCGCCAAGGGTTACAATCGGGCGGTCCGCGCCATACTGGAGGCCAGGGACAAGCGTGACATCAAAGGCATCCACGGCACCATCGCGGAATTGGCCACGGTCGATCCGAAATACGAAGTGGCGCTGAACGTAGCTGCCGGAGCCAGGATGCAGTCCATCATTGTCGAAAACGACGAGGTGGCTGCGACCGCTATCCAATTCCTGAAGCGTAACAACCTGGGCCGGGCGACGTTCCTGCCCCTGACCAAGATGCTTGACGGGAATCCCCGCGGAAAAGCATTGATGGCGGAAAAGCAGGCGGTCGGGTTTGCGATAGATCTCATCCGTTATGACGCGAAATACCGACCGGCGTTCTGGTACGTGTTCGGCGACACAGTCGTGGTGGATAGCCTCGACCAGGCCAGGAAGCTGATGGGCGGAGTACGCCTGGTGACCGGCTCGGGAGAGCTCATCGAGGCATCCGGTGCCATGGTCGGAGGGACGATTGAGGTCAACCAGCTCAAGTTCGGGCAGTCGGCCAAGGGCAAGATCGAGCTATTGGCCGAGCAAATGTCCAGATCCATGGACCACTCGGCCAGTCTGGACGCGCAGATCAAGATCCTCAGGCCGGAGGTCGCAGAACTGGAAGCGAAGATCCGTGAGCTGAACGGTTCGGGCAGCAGCAATACCATCAAGATCGAGGGGCTGGACAACAACCTCAAGGAGGCCCGCACCAAGCTGGCGAAGGCCAAGGACGACCTCGAGACGATGGCCAAGGAAAGGTCTGTTGCCGATGCCAGCGTGACCAAACTGACGGCCGACATCGAGTCGATGCAGAGGGTGACCGGCGAGGAGCGCATGAAGCGCGAGGCGGCCAGGAAGCGGCTGATGGAGATCGCCCCCAAAGAGCTCACCGACAAGCTGCGCATCCTCCAGGCCGAGCTTCTAACAATAAATACTGAACTATCTAGGATGACCTCGGAACGGGACACCGGTTCCACCGAGGTTTCGCTTTATAGGAAACGCCTCGAAGAACTGGACGCCTTCGACCGGGAAATGATGGAGAAGGACCGCACCATCAGAGCGGCGGCGGAAGAGGCGAAGGCCAAGGAGTCCAAGCTCAGAATCGACCTGGCGGCGATGAAGAAGATCGAGGAATCGATGGGCAACGAGATGAACTCCCTGCGCACCAAGAAGGACCAGGCGTTCAAAGAGAAGACCCGCCTGGAAGGCGAGCGGGACACTGTCCAGACAAAGGTGGAGACGTCGGGCGATTTTATCGTGCAATTGAAGACCAAGCAGGCCGCCATCGAGGCGTCCCTGAAGGATCTTGATACTGAGATACATCAATACAACCTGCCAGCCAAAAGGCCGCTGCCAGCGATGGATGAGATCAAGTCCGAGATCACCCGGTGCGAGACCACCATGTCCGCAATGGGCAACGTCAACCTCAAGTCCATCGAGGACTACGAGCAGAAGAACGCCAGGCACATCGAGCTGAAGAGCGAGGTAAAGCGCCTGGAGGACCAGCGCAACGACCTGATACGTTTGACGAACGACCTGAACGAGAAGAAGAAGGTCGGTCTGCTTAAAGTTTACGAGGGGGTTAACCTGAACTTCAAGGAGGTCTACGCCGAGCTGTCACAGGGCGGGGCCGCGGAGCTCATCTTGGAGAACCCGGAGAAGCCTTTCGAGGGCGGACTGATCATGAAGGCCAAACCCCGCAACGGGAAGGTGCTCCGGTTGGAAGCGCTTTCCGGGGGCGAGAAGAGCCTCACGGCGTTGGCCTTCATTTTCGCACTGCAGACCTGGCAACCATCACCATTCTACCTCCTGGACGAGGTGGATATGTTCTTGGACGCGGTCAACGCGGACATGGTGGCGCGGCGGGTCAAGAAGAGTAGCAAGACGGCGCAGTTCGTACAAATATCGCTACGTAAGGTCACGCTCAACAAGGCCGACCACATCATCGGTGTAACGAAACCGGAAGGCGGCATCAGCAACGTGATCATGAGGCCAAACCTGGGGGACATCCGGGAAGTGGCCGAGGAACTCAAGATTCCAGACGAGAAGGACAAGGTCATGGGGGATGGATCATGATGGAAGCAGGCACTAGCGGGATGGTTCTGAATCATCTATTGTTTCAAAAGGCAATAATCGACGAAGGGGACAGGAGCGAGAAGATCGACCGGTACCTGAATCTGTTGGCCCAAGCCGAGGCGGGCAACGAGATGGTCCCGTCGGACCCGATAGACCGCTCGGTCCAGCTAGTTTTCGAGCTGGTATTGTCCAACAACTTCGACCCGTGGGATATCAACCTGATGGAGTTCACCCGGATGTACTCCAAGAAGATGCACGCGGAGGAGGTCAACTTCATCGTCGCAGGCAAGCTCATGTACATGGCATGGAGCATCCTCAAAATGCAGTCCGAGGAGGTGCTGTCCATACACGAACAGCCCCTGCCCGGAGAGCTGATCTGCTCCGACTTTGACATGGACTCCATGGACCAATTCTACGACGATCCGGTTCTAGCCGGGATCAACACCGATATACCGGGCTGCGTCGATCTCACCGAGGCAGTTAGGCACCAGAGTACCCGTCCGGTATCGCTCATCGAGCTGCTGGACGCATTCGAGGAGGCCAAGCGGGACGCGAAGATACAGGAGTATCGGCAGAAGGCACGGGAAGCTCTCAAGCTCACTCACGAGAAGTTCGACGACAAGGCCCATAAGGAGGATTACGAGAAGGACGTGGCCGAGACCTGGGCCCGCATAATGAAATGCGGAAATGGGCCGATCGGCATCGAGGACCTGTTCAACGGCGAAAAAGAGGACCGGATCATGGTCTTCGTAGCGCTCCTGTTCCTGGCCAAGTACGGCAAGATCGCCCTGTGGCAGGAGGACCTGCCATACGGACAGATATTCCTCGAGATCAAGCTGCCGTGGGACATCGGAACGATCGAAGAGGCTAGACCGGCCAGCGTACCGGCGCCCCATACAAAAGCGGTGATCTGAGGTGGACCCGGACCGGGTCATCGAGGCAGTGCTGTTCTCCTCGTCCTCCCCAGTCAAGGTAGCCGAGATAGCTGACAAGGCACAGCTTTCCCAGGACGCGGTCCGAAGGGCCCTGCGCCGTCTGATCACCGAATACGAGGGAAAGGAGTGCTCCATTGAGGTCGTGAAGACCGGTATGAAGTACTCGATGCAGCTCCGCAAGGACTATGTCCATCTATCGGCCAGTTACTCTGTCCAGGAGCTGGACGCCGGAGTTGTCAAGACCGCCGCCATCATCGCATATAACCAGCCCATATTGCAGTCCGATTTGGCCAAGAAGCGCGGATCAAACGTTTACGATGACATACGAACCCTGCGCCACCTAGGTCTGGTCACGGGCAAGAAGACAGGACAAACGCTTTTGCTTTCGACCACGAAGAAGTTCTCCGAATACTTCGGGATCAGCACCAGAAAGGAAGATATCAAGGAGTGGATGGAATCATGCGCAAAGAAACAATGAACCCCCAAATGTCGAACTGGACCCTGGAACGCATCCCTGTCACGCCCGCGACCGTTCGGGCAGCCTCCTCGGGCTACGGGGTGACGTTGACCGAGATCGAGTTCGGCAAGAACAATTCGGTCTCGACCGGCTCGTGGACCGGATACCCCTATGTTTCGTTGAAAAAATGAACTGACACTGAAAGACCTCCAAACAATCTGGCCCGCTCACTTTCTGAGAGGGCGGGCCGAAACATTCCTATTCAGTAGAAAAGCTTTAAATTGGTCAGCCTCAATCCGTGGCCTGAGTGATAAAATGGTGATGCCGCTAGCGCTGCTCGAGAAGTCCCTCAATAAAAAGATCTCCCTTCTTTTGAAGGACAACAGGGTGTTGGAGGGAAAGCTCACGGGCTATGACGAATACATGAACATGGTCATCGAGGAGACCGAAGAGCGCACCGCCGACCAGACCCGCAGACTGGGCGTTGTCATTCTACGTGGCAACAACGTCGTTAGCATCTCCCCGCTCTGAAACCCTTTGACTAAATTCTAACCTGAATTTTTTCGAAACGGTGGACCATACAGGATGAAGGCTGTTATTCTCGCTGGCGGTCTCGGTACAAGGCTGAGACCGATCACCTACAAAACGCCCAAGCCCCTGGTACCGCTGGTGGGGAAGCCACTGGTCATGCATATCATCGATTCATTGCCGTCCCGCGTTGACACGGTTGTGCTGGCCGTGAGCTACATGAAGGACGTTCTGGAAGAATATTTCCGGATCAACGACTGTGGCAGGAAGGTCATACTGGTGAACGAGACCTCGCCGCTAGGAACTGGCGGGGCGATCAAGAACGTGCAGGAGCATTTGGACGACACGTTCATCGTCATCAACGGGGATGTGTTGACCTCGATCGAAATCAATTCCATGCTCAAGTACCACCGGGAGAAGGGAGGGATAGGGACGATATCGCTCTGGCAGGTAAAGGACCCTACCGCTTTCGGGGTCGTAGGATTGGACCCGGATAACCGGATCACCATCTTCCAGGAGAAGCCGACATTGGCCGAGGCTGTTTCGAACATGATCAATGCTGGTGTCTACATCTTCGAACCGGATATGCTTGACAACATCGGCAAGGGCGCCGTCTCGATAGAGAAGGAGGTGTTCCCCAAGGTGCTCAACCAAGGTCTTTTCGGTTACCAGTATGAAGGTTATTGGGTGGACTGCGGTACCAGAGAGAGCTACCTTAGGGCGCAGAAGACCCTGATGGACTTAGGGGCAACGAGGAACCAGCCCGTCGCGTTGTGCGGAAAAGTCGAGCTGTTGGAACCACTGTACCTTACCGGGACAAGATTGGATTCTTGTGCCGTCGGTCCTTACGTTTTCGCCGAACCCAATGTCACGATCGGTGCCGGGGCGGAGGTCTCCAATAGCATGCTCATGTGCGGTGCGACCGTTTGTCCAGGAGCGGTGGTCCGCAATTCCCTGATCGGACCGGGCTTCATCGTGGAAAAGGACCTGGGTGCCATTGACGTCATCCTGGGCAATAAGTGAGTACATGTTTTGCCCGACTGGAATATATTCAGCATTATAGGCACCGAGCCTCGCGGCAGGTATATATCCGCTAATACATTTCCCGGTCTGAGGCGGGATCAGGCTGGAACGTAAACCACTTGATAAATTGGTCGACCTGGTGAGCGGCAGGCGCTTCCGCAAGGGCTGGACCGGTTTCATCCTAGTTTTCTTTCTTCTTTTCGTGATCCTGCCGACCGTTTGGATCCTCTCCTACGCGTTCACCAACTGGGGCGATATCCAGACCCATGTATTGAATGACCCAGCGGTAATGACGCTCATCACCAACGCGATCCTTTCCTCGTTCGAGATCGCTGCCATTGTCACTATCGTCGACTTCCTCGTCGGGCTTCCTATGGCCTGGATCCTGGTGCGTAAGCAGTTCCGAGGCAAACAGCTGCTCGACACGATGATCGACATGCCGTTGGCCGTGCCTACCGCTGCCCTTGGTTTCTCCGCGGCCATCTTTTGGGCGGTCACTCCCGCGAGCCTAAATTCTCCCGGGCTGAGCCTCATCACCAGTCCGATGCTGTTGATAATCCTGCTCCATATCGTTTTTTCATATCCCTATATGGTCCGCTCACTGGCGGCTATCCTGGAGCAGATCGATACCACCTATGAGACGGCCGGTCAAACATTGGGCGCCAGCAAGTTCACCGCTGCCCGCACGATCACGCTGCCGCTGTTCCGCGCTGGCCTGGTCACCGGCATAATCCTATGTTTCGCACGCTCGCTGTCTGAGACCGGCGGGACGATGATCGCCCTTTCCACCATGGCCAATTCCCAGGGTTTCCAGACCGGCCCGACGATCATCGGAACGTGGAAGCCGCTCCTGGTGACCCATCCGGACCTCACCGCACCGCTGGCATTTGTCAGCATCCTGCTCATAATATTCGCCCTGATGCTGTTGGTCGTCCTCAAATTGGTGGTCATGAAGGTCAAGTTGCCCAAGGGCAAAGTATGGCCGAAATGGGAACGGATACTATCGCGCGGTTTCGTCCCCAAGCTCAAGGACGGTTCGGCCGCCATCTTCCTCGTGATCCTGGTCCTGGTTCCATCGTTCTTCATCTTTTCGTATGTCGCAACCGCAAGTCCCACATCTTCCGATTGGACCCGGTTCTGGGACAGTCTTGCCTATTCTTTTGTGATCGCCGGCGTGGTCACGGTGATCGACATCGTACTTGGTGTGCCTCTGGCACTGTACATAGCCAAGAACCGTTCCACCAAATTCTCCGGCACGCTTGATGTGCTGGTCAACGTACCTCTTATCGTGCCAACTGCAGCCCTTGGCTATTCTCTGGGCGTGTTCTGGACCGGTCAGAACCTGATACCCACGGTTGATGTTCTGCTGATCATACTTGCCCACGTGGCCTTCACCTATCCGCTGGTGGTCAGGAACGTGGCCGGCGCCGTGGAAGAGGTCGATCCTTCCTTTGAGGAGACGGCCAGGACGCTGGGGGCGAAGCCGGTTCAAGCATTCCGTCGGGTCTTGTACCCAATGATCAAGGCATCGATCCTGGCCGGGTCAATAATGGCTTTCACTAGAAGCTTGGGTGAGACCGGTGCAACGCAGGCGGTGGTGGCCTCGGCTAACACCGCGCCGGTCTACATCGTCGCTCTTATCAGTAAGCAGCACGCCTATTACACCGCCGGTCTGGCATGCATCGTTCTTATCGTCGTTTCGTTCATGTTCATGCTCAGCCTGCGCTATGTGACCCGCAGGAAGAAGGGGGCGAACTGATGCCGAACATTGAGTTGAAAGACATCAGGAAATCCTACGGATCTATCAACGCAGCCAATGGACTGGACTTGGAGGTAAGGACCGGCGAATACCTTTGTCTCCTGGGGCCGACCGGCGCCGGCAAGACCACTGCCCTAAGGGTGCTGGCTGGTCTCGTTCACCCGGACTCCGGGAGTGTAAAGTTCGACGGGAAGGACATGGCCAAGGAGGAACCGGAGGACCGAAGGGCCGTTCTGCTGTCGCAGACCTACTCCCTGTTTCCGCAGCTCACCGTGGCCGAGAACATCCTGTTCGGTCCAGAGATAAACAGGGAAACCGAAGAAGAGAAGGTCAGAATCCTTTCTGACATGCTGGACATGGTCAGATTGACAACTAGGGCAGATGCTTATCCGAGGGAGTTAAGCGGGGGCATGCAGCAACGCACCGCATTGGCAAGGGCCCTCGCCTCGGGAGCGAACACACTACTGTTGGACGAGCCGCTCCGCGCCCTGGACGCGAGGCTGAGGATAAGCCTGCGTTACGAGTTGCGCTCATTGGCGAAGGCATTGGGGATCACGACGGTGCATGTGACGCATGATCAGGACGAGGCTCTCGTGATGGCCGACCGTATCGCGGTCATCAGGGGCGGCAAGATCCTGCAGATCGGAACCCCTGGAGAGGTGTTCGACTATCCGAACTCACCATTCATTGCGAACTTCGTCGGCCAATCCAATTTCTTCGTTGGCAAGGTGGTGCAAAAGAGGGAGTCGACCAGGGTATCTGACGGCCGTTTGGAAGTGGAGGCCCGCGCTTCCGAGATCGATATCGGTGAGGAAGTAGTGGTAGGGATCAAGGTTGGCAACACCGAGATATACAAGGACCAACCGGGGTTCTTCTCGGGTACAGTGGAGCGCATCCTGTTCGAAGGCAGGAACCTGCACGTGGATGTTGCAGTGGAGGGGATCGGACGTTTTTCCGCCAAGCTCCCATCTTGGCGCATAGGCAAGATAGCGGTGGGCGATAAGGTAAACATCAGATGGAACTGGGACAAGGCGACTGTCTTCAGGATGCCAGAGAAGGGTCTACGCGAAGAGCTGAGGGTGGAATAAATGCCGGCGATCGAACTGAAAGGTGTATCCAAATACTACGAAAAGCTCGCCGCGGTGGACAATGTGGACCTCAGGATCGAGGACGGGGAGTATATCACGATCCTTGGTCCCTCGGGATGCGGCAAGACGACGCTCATCAGGATGATCGCCGGGATAATCACCCCGACGGAAGGAGTGGTCACTATCGGGGGCAAGGACATGAACGGAGTCCCGATCGAGGACCGGGACATAGGATACGTATTCCAGAATATCGCATTATTCCCCAACCTGACCGTCCGGGACAATGTCTCCTACTCGCCCCGGGTGATGGGCAAGGAGATAACCGAGCAGGACAGCTTATCCCAAAAGTATCTAGAGCTGGTCAAGCTCCTAGACAAGATGGAGATGTTCCCCAACGAGCTGTGTGGGGGAGAGCAGCAAAAAGTGTCTTTGGCAAGGGCGCTGGCCACGGGTTCGAAGGTGATCTTGCTGGACGAGCCGCTCTCTGCTTTGGACGCACGGGTGCGGGTTGACCTTAGGTACGACCTGAGGCGGCTGGTGAAGTCGCTGGGCATCACAACGGTGCACGTCACGCATGACCAGGAGGAGGCGATGTCGGTCTCGGACCGGATAGTCCTCATGAAGAAAGGGTCGGTCGTAGAGATCGGTACCCCGGAGCAGCTCTATACCAAGCCGCTGAAGATATTCACCGCCAACTTCATCGGTGAGACAAACCTATTGGAAGGCTGGGTAAAATCAGTGGCCGATGGCATTACGAAGATCGGGCTGAGGGACGATTCGATCGTGGAGGTACTGAACGCCACCATGAGGCCAGGTGTTCCGGTGGTAATATCAGTGCGCCCGGAGTTCGTCTTCCCCTTCACCAGTGGCTTGCATGCGTATATAACTACGATCACGTACATGGGCACGTATTGGCATATTCATGCCATAGCGGACAGCGAGGACCGGATGGACTTCGACGTGCCGACATCCGAAGGGAATCTGTATCACGAAGGTCAGGAGGTCTATCTTATGATCAACAAGAAGGCGGCAGTGGTCTATCCAAGGCCTATCGAGGGAATTGCGGAGGCTGTGAAACTTGAGTGAGCACAAAGGGTCTTTACTGGACTGGTTCAAGGTACGCCGTGAGTCGGTCGTCATGAAAGGTGTCCGGGATCATGCCCAGAAGATCGGGGACACCGTGTCTGAACTTAACCGAGCGATGGCCGCGTTATGCGAGAGCGACAAGGAAAGGGCGCTGGACGCCATCAAGCGGCTCATCTATTCAGAGAAGGAGGCGGACAATCTGGAGGAAATGATCTCCGAAGAGCTCTCCAAGGGCGACATGGAGGCCAAGGAACGCGAGGACCTCATGCACCTGACCCAGTACATGGACAACGTGGCCGATTGGGCCAAGGAGGCTGGGATGAACCTTCAGCTGGTCATCGAGGCCAACGTCAGCGTGCCGCTCTCCATGTGGCGCAAGTATGCCGAAATGACCAAGGAGCTGGATTTTGCCGCCAAGCAACTTCGGAACTGCGTTGACTCATTGGGTGTCAACAATGACGCGGTCATCAACTATGGCCGCAGTGTCGGGGTGTCAGAGCACAAGCTGGACGAGATGTACTTCTCCACCAAGAAAGAAATACTATTCGCCGAACTGGACCCCCGGGCCATCTACCTGATGCGCGACCTTCTGCACGGCATCGAGAACTCATCCGATTCGTGCAAGGATTCCGCAGACATTATCCACATCCTGGTGATATCGCAGATCCACAAGGCAAGGTGAAATCATGGCAGCGCGGCTTTTCGGGACCAACGGAATCAGGGGCATAGTCAATCAAGACATGAACGCAACATTCGCATTAGATGTAGGAAGCTCCATCGGCACTTATATGGGAGGGAAGGTGGCGGTGGCCACTGATTGCCGCACTTCCGCCGACATGATCAAAAGCGCTGTGGCCGCAGGTCTCATGGCCAGCGGGGTCAATGTCCTGGACCTCGGGATGCTTCCTACGCCGGCTCTGCAATTCTACGTAAAGAACTCAGGGGTAAAGGGTGGTGTGATGATCACAGCCTCGCATAACCCGCCGGAGTTCAACGGTATCAAGTGCGTCGACTTCGACGGGACCGAGATGCCGAGGGAGAAGGAGGAGAAGATCGAGGCGATATATTTCAGCAGGTCCTTCGTCCACAAGGGTTGGAAATCGGTGGGCGCCATCGGTCCTGTGGAAGGTGTGGCCCGGGCCTACTCGGCTGCGATCAGGCGACAGGTGGACGTGAACGCCATTTCCGATGCCAAATTGAACGTCGTTCTGGATTGCGCCAATGGGGCCGGTTCGGCCACATCACCTGACCTGCTGGCTTCCCTTGGAGTGCGCGTCATATCGCTCAACTCGAACCCCCAGGGGACGTTCCCGGGACATCCGTCAGAGCCGACTGCGGACAACCTCAAGGACCTAATGGCCACGGTCAAGGCGACCGGGGCTGACCTGGGGATCGCCCATGATGGTGATGCGGACCGCACCATCTTCGTCGATGACAAAGGCAACTTCGTCTTCGGGGACAGATCGCTAGCCATCGTGGCTCGGAACATCGTCCGGCAAAAAGGGGGAGGGACAGTGGTCACTCCGGTAAGCACATCCTCATGCGTCGAGGACGTGGTCCGGGCGGAAGGGGGAGAGATCGTCTACACGCGCGTGGGCTCCCCCGTCGTGGCCAGAAAGATGATCGAGATTGGCGCAGTGTTCGGCGGCGAGGAGAACGGAGGCCTGATCTTCCCGGAGCACCAATACTGCCGGGATGCCGGCATGACCGCGGCCAAGATGCTGGAGATAGTGGCCACCGAAGGATCGATGTCCAGACTATCGACTAAGATCCCCGATTACTGCCTGGATAAGCGCAAGATGGAATGCCCCGAGGATCGCAAAGAAGAGGTCCTAGCGCTCGTGGTGGAGGCGTTTGCCCAAGAGAGGGTAGACACCACCGACGGGGTAAAGGTCTTCTTTGGAGAAGGGTGGACCCTGATCCGACCCTCAGGAACTGAACCAATATTCAGGATGTTCTCCGAAGCAAAGAGTGTCGAGGCTGCAAGGAAGTGCGGCGACCGGTGTGAGAAAGCTCTACGGGAAATACTGAATTAAAACCCTTTTTCTCTTCACTCCAAGAGTGACGAGAACATTCACTTTTTGCCGTTGTGCTTCCAGACCACGCAGATGACCTCTTGTACCATCCGGGCGCCAAGCGCGGCGGTGTTACCATGGTCGTACGGCGGAGAGATCTCGGTAACGTCGAAACCGACCATGCGCTCTCCCAGCATGTTGATGCACTTCTTGACATCGTAGGAGCTCAGCCCGAACGGTTCCGGCGTTCCGGTCCCCGGTGCGTAAGCGGGATCAATGCCATCGATGTCCAGGGAGAAGTACACCTTTTCCTTGCGCAGCATGTTCATCGCCCTCTTCCACGACGTCTCAAGGCCCTGATCATGGATCTGGTAGGCGTCGATATAGTTGGGCATCTTCTGTTTCTTTTCTTCGGCGGAGATCGACCTCACGCCGAACGGCAGGACGTTCTCGATACCGAGATGGTCGGCGGCCCGCCTCATCACACAGGCA
>JBEKDM010000066.1:0-13068 GCA_050014375.1 Methanomassiliicoccales archaeon
CCCCTAACGGGGATGTGATGATGACCTCATGCACGACGTCGAAATTGCTCAATGAAGTGAGCACGCGCTTGAATGCCTGATGGCTCTTTGAAGAGGAATAGGGCTTCTTGGCCGAACAGGGAATGAGGAGCAAGACCTTCTTGTCCGCCGGACGGACGTATCGCTCCATTATCCTCTTCCGGTATCGCAGGATGTCTGGCCGGGTCAGCGACTGCTTGGCATTGCAGTAGAACTGCGGGCCGATGACCGGGAAATACTTCTCCTGGAAATCGTAATGGTTCTCGTCGAAAATACGCAACGCCGAGACCAACCAGGGCGAAGCATGGATGCGCATCTCTACGAGTTCCCGCAGCCGCTGCTGGCCTATCATATGGCGGACCAATTGCAGCTCCTTGGCCGCGTGGTCCAGGCTGAGGGCGAATGCGTCCTCGGGCCTTTCTGCCCCGACCCATTTCGACTCCTTTGCGGATATCGCTCCCTCGGCCATGCTGACCTCCAGGCGGGATGAACGGTATTGGAGCAACGACGTGTCCATCAGGTCGACACCCATATAGGCCAGGAGCGCCAGGTTGCTGACGTCCATTATGCCTGGTGCATAGACCAGGCGTTTGTGTCCCGCAGCCCCTCTGAGGGCGACCATTGCCGCAGCGAACTGCCTGGCATCGCGACGGTATTCGAAGGCATTGCCCAGGACGATGATCTC
This sequence comes from Methanomassiliicoccales archaeon, assembly GCA_050014375.1. Classification (GTDB taxonomy): domain Archaea; phylum Thermoplasmatota; class Thermoplasmata; order Methanomassiliicoccales; family UBA472; genus DASXVU01. Next base: position 704 of record JBEKDM010000066.1, read on the forward strand.
TGAAGCGGAAGATCTAACCTGCTCGGCCATGGCACCCGGATCTCCCCGGACAACGGTCACCCCAGTTCCTTCGATGCTGCCGAAGTCGGTGCGGCCACCGCGCATCTGAGAGAGAGGCGGATAGAATCCGTGCGGGACGAGGATGTCCCCATTATCCGGCCCTTCGGCGGAATGGAGGCTGTGAACGTCCCCTTTGTCGGTGAGAACGAGGTCATACCCACTGGGCAACGGCATTACCGGGTCCGCGGTGAAGATGATGTTGGGAGTGAGCGTCCTGAAAGACGACGCGGTCCATCTTGCACTTCGTCCGACACCGGAACGGCCCAGCACCTCGAGCATACCGCTCTGATGCGGCTCCCGGATAAAAATACTTGCAATGAGGAGAATGGGGAAAAGAACGGAAATGGGTTTCAGAAAGTGGTTATCATGTCGTGATCGGCGATGATCTTCCTGGCCTCTTGCCAGTCAATCCCGGTGACGCTGTCGACGATGGCGACGTTCCCGACGCGGTCGTGCAGGTCTTCCGTCACGCAGTAGACCTTGGCATCGAAGTCCAGCAGATCACCGAACGAATCCGGGTTGGAGGGCATCTTCAGCGCCTCCGGCTTCTGGCCCGCAACGGCGTTGAGCGTCCCATCTCCGACGAGAAGGACATTGCACTTGGTTATCATCCCGCCCGCCAGCTGGGAGAGGGCAAGCCGGGCTCCAGCGAAACCTTCCTCGTAGCCATAAGGCGCCTTCGTTATCAACACCAATACGCTTTGTGCCATTCTTGTCACCTCGCAATGGTGACCATTCGGTCGCTCTCCGCCACGAACCGGGTCAGATCGTTCGCCAGGCTGCCCTGTTTCCCTCCCGGTATCTCCTCACCCCGACTAAAGCCGCGGGCAGCGCAGCAGGTATTGCATACCGCGATCTCCATGCCCTTCTCGGCCAGTTCCATCGCCTCATTTCCTACGTTGGGGAATCGCTTCGGTTCCTGGCCCTTCTTGATCAGCCATACGCCCTCGCCGTAGCCGAATATCTTGACCCCATACCCTTTGTCCATGGCCGCGGCCGCCAGCTTCATGGCGACGTTCGTGTCCATGTTCATCATGGTGCCGCTCCTTACTTGTATCGTCAAAGTTTTCATCGTGTCACCTATAGCGTGATGGTCTTGTCGAACCGCTCCATGATCAGGTCGACGGCCTCTGGATACTCGATCTCCTTGAACCCGGTCATGACCTTCCCGCCGAAGCCTCTGGCCTTCAGATCGTCGCTCATCACGAAGACCTCCATGGCAGACTCTAGCAATCTTCGGCCCTGTTGATGGTCCACGGCATAGTACACCGCGTCCTCGAACAGTATTGCCGCTCGTTTCCTGTCCCCGGCGATCTTGTCGATCATTTCCAGCGACGTTCCGAACTCGTGCGGCGACTTGAACAGAAGGAAAAGAATTGAGGGCATCGTCGCACCTAGCCGATGAACAGCGATATGTCGCCGTCTGCCGCGATGTCCATGAAACCGGCCGCACCCAATATCTTGACCCCTTCGACCATATCCTCTTTCTTGATCCTCATCAGGGCCATGGTGGTGCTACATGCATAGATGTTCGCTCCCAGATCGATGGCCATCGCCAGTTGCGCCGGGTAGTTGTCGATCCCGACCGCTTTCATCCTCTTGACGAAGACCCCAGTGAACAGGCGCATCATTCCAGCCATCTTCGGTATCTTGCCCTTCTTCAGCAAGTTCAGGCCGAAGAAGGTGTGGAACACGTGCACTTCCATGCCCATGCTCGCCGCGGTGTTCGCCATCATCATCGACATCATTGCCTTGTCGAACTTGTCCTCCGACACGACGATGACCAATCTCTTTGCTTTGTCAACCATCTGAATCACTATCCATTGATCGGTAACTCATTACGTTCTTCGCGAACTTCCTCTTGGCCGTATAAACGTCCAAGATCTGGAGAAAAGTGGGATTCCAATCCGGACAACAATGTTGCCGATCCGAGAACGAAGGGTATTGTGGCTCTCTTCGGATTATCCTCCGAGTATGCTCTGACAATGAAGAGCTTGTCCTTCATGCAAGCCTCTTGATATAGTAATAGAAGACGCCCTTCTCTTCCCTTGACTCGACGAGCTGGTTGTTCGTCCTCCTGCACCAGGCCGGGACGTCCTCTTTGGATCCTATATCATCGGAGATCATCTCCAGGACCTTCCCCGCCGGGAGCTCTTTCATCTTCTTTGCCAGTTTGACTATCGGCATAGGGCACATCAGGCCCTTGCAGTCCAATGTTTCATCTTTCTGCATATTGGTCCCTTCGGTTATGCACGGTTGTGCAACAATCTTATATAACTGCGCCTTTATAAGAGTTCCTGCGATTAGGAGAGAGGTGCGAAGCGTGCTCCCGGAAAAGATGATACACAGCGTTTCGAACTGTAAGGATCTCGTCCAGTGCGCGTTCTCCTTGAACGAGTTCGAGGTCGAGGTATTTGATCGTTTGACCGATGCAGGAGCGAAAAGGGCGGACGACCTCGCCGACCTGATGGGGAAGGACCGGTCCACGGTTTATCGCGCCTTGCAAAAGCTGATGACCTGCGGCATGTGCTTCCGGGAAACGAAAAGCATCGAGCGGGGTGGCTATTATCACATATACAGCGCGATCAGCCGGGACGAGCTGAAGCACAAGCTGGAGCAATGCGTCGACGACTGGTACGAGCGGATGCAGCAGGTCCTAGCCAAATTCGGGCAGCCCGGGGATATCGGGCCAATGCAGTGAAGCAAGCATGACCTACACTAACAGCGCAAAACATGCCAGCAATTCTACCAAGGGTAATATATGCCCCGGGGGCATACCGTTTCCGAGACCATGAGCTTCAAGGGTTTGGACATCGTTTCTATCAGGGACCTTAGCCGGGAACAAATCGACACAGTCCTGGACCTTTCTGAGAAGATGATCCCGTACGCCAAGGGGGAGAAGTTCACCAAGGCCCTAGATGGGCGCATACTGGCGAACCTGTTCTTCGAGCCATCCACCCGCACGAGGATGTCTTTCGAGTCGGCCATCACCAGGCTGCATGGCGGGTCCATTGACATAGGCGCGCCGTCGATGACATCCATGGTAAAAGGTGAGACCCTTGCCGACACCATACGCATGGTCGAATCCTATTCCGATGTTATCGTTCTGCGGCATCCCCATGAAGGGGCGGCCAGGCTAGCCGCCAGGTTCTCCTCGAAGCCGGTCATCAACGCCGGGGATGGAGCGGGCCAACACCCGACCCAGACGCTGCTCGACCTGTTCACTATTCGACGCTCGAAGAAGTCGATCGACGGCATCAAGGTGGCTATGGTCGGCGACCTTAAATACGGCCGCACGGTGCACTCGCTGGCTGAGGCACTCACCATATTCGGAGCGGATCTGACGTTCGTGGCGCCATCGACCTTGCAGATGCCAAAGGAAACGCTCAAGCAGGTGGAGAAGTACGGCGGGAAGCCGAAGCTCAAGACCAAGTTGTCCGAGGTCATCGCCGATGCTGACGTTCTGTATATCACCAGGATCCAACGGGAACGGTTCCCTGACGTTGCGGAATACCAGAAGGTGGCAGGCATGTATCGCGTTGACAATTCATTGCTGCGCGAGGCAAAGAGCGACCTGATCGTAATGCACCCGCTTCCCAGGGTGGACGAAATAGCCCCGGAAGTAGACTCGACACAACATGCCAAGTACTTCGAACAGGCGTTCAATGGGGTGCCAGTACGGATGGCATTGCTGAGCCTGGTCCTCGGGGGTGAGCTGGAATGAAGGAGTTCAAGGTTACCCCGATCAGGAACGGTACCGTCATCGACCACATCGATTGCGGCATGGCGCTGAAGGTGTTGAGGATAATCGGGCTGAAGGAGGGCAATGTACAGTCCCCCGTTTCCGTGCTCATGCACGTACCGTCGAAGAAGGCTGGATGGAAGGACGTGGTCAAGGTGGAGGACCGCGAACTGGACCCGAAGGACGTTGACAAGATAGCGCTCATCTCGCCGAGGGCGACGATCAACATCATCCGTGACTTCAACGTGGCTGAGAAGCACCATGTCAGGCTTCCGGACGTCGTTAGAGGGAAGGCGAAATGCGGCAACCCTAACTGCATAACTAACCTGAACGAGCCGGTCGAGCCGGAGTTCGTGGTAGAGTCGAAAAACCCGCCTGTGCTGCGCTGCATCTACTGTGACAGGATCGTCGAGGACATCGGGGAGAATCTGCTGTAGTGTTCAGTTCTGAGCATGGGATCGGTGTCGATATCGTGGAAATACAAAAGAACTAGTTCATGATCTTTACGGAGAACTTGCCGTGCATAACACCGCGCGCAATGCATATGATCCGCGCTATTATCAATAAAAATGACTCAAATATGCATTAACGCAGCCAAACCAGTTCTTCCTTGGTCTTGTTAGCCACGTTCTGTATCCTGGCGAGCATGCTCTCATCGGAGATGTCACGGTCGCAGGTCAAAGCGATCATCAGGCTCTGAGAGAGCTCCCAGACAAATATCTTCTTGGTCTTGTACACGCCGATGACGTATTCCAGCTTGTCCTTTTTGGGCTCTACCCTGGAGGATTCGGCGGAACTGAAAATAACGGAGATCATGGCCGAGAACATCTCTGGTTTGGCGGGCAATCTGGATGGGTCTCCAGTGATGATGAGGCCGCTCTTGGATACGACCGAGACGCTCTCGATCTTCTGGTCCATGCCGAACTCAGCGTTGATTATTCCATCGAGTACGTTCTCGACCGATTTCGTTCCCTGCAATCGTATACCTCCCGAAAATCTATCCCCTGTTCTCAGTCAGATACCGTATCCCGTTTCCATTTAATATGTTTCCGTTATTTCTGTGTTCATAGAATCCGAGGCACTGGAGAACTCTTAATATCTCCGGTCCAAATCCGAGGATTGACAAAATGGTCTTGATTGTGATCGCGGGGATGCCCGGAGCAGGGAAAGAGGAGTTCGTCTCGGTGGCCATGACGAAGGGGTACCAGGTGGTAAGAATGGGCGATGTGGTAAGGGAGTTCGCCTCCAAGACCACCGCCGGCGTCAGCGACAGGGGCGTGGGTGGCTTCGCGAACGATGAACGGCAAAAGCATGGATATGACATCTGGGCTAGGAGGTGCGTTGATCGGGTCGGATCGGACCGGACCATCATCGACGGCTCGCGCGGTGTCATGGAACTCAAGGTTTACCAAGAGCGGTTCGGCAAGGACATCCGCCTGGTCGTGATCCACTCTTCCCCCCTGACCAGGTATCCGCGGCTGGTCCGTCGGGGGCGGGAGGATGCCCCGAAAAGCATCGCGGAGTTCGATGCCCGAGACGAACGGGAGCTGTCCTGGGGGTTGGGTTCGTTGATCGCGTTAGCGGACGTGATGATCGTCAATGAAGGGTCCTTGGAAGGTTTCAAGTCGAATTGCGCAAGAGTGCTTGATTCGATTGGATGAGTTTCAGGGTCGTTATCATCTACATCCCGCTGTCATCACGATACTTCCGTAGGAACGGATCGCATCCGATCTGAAGCGATACGAAACGGTCCTGGAGGGTCTTGACATTACCGTTTTGGACCGGGACCTCGTGCTCATGGCGAAGAAGCATGGGTAGATGAATGAGGCAAACTGGCGGACGGTCTTTTTATCCGCCATGGAGAGGGCAGGTAGGTCAAACGGCGAGCTGGCGAGTTATGAGTGAGAGACGATGTTTTCAATAGACAGTCGTCAATAGACCTGGTACGATGAAATTCCGCATCATCCGGGTATGCAAGTCCGAGGCAATGTCCGCTGTTCCCCAGTCCCCGATACGATTCGACCTGGAGAGATCGTCGGTCTCGCTCCGGACCAATGGATACGAGGTCCAGGAGAACCCGGTTATGGTCATCGCAAAGAAGGATAACGTGGAGGTCACGTTGTACATGAACGGTCGTTTGCTCGTGACTCCGGCGACCGACAAAGGTGCGGTCAAGGAGCTGGCAGAACTTTTCTACTCTTTTCTGGTCCAAGAAGGCTGAGATTCGCTGATTAAGATCATTGGCTGGTCTGGTGGTTAGTGGTGGTGGAACCACTTTCTGGATTCAGCATCAGGTCGAAGCTGCTCTTGCCACCATCCTTGAATTCTGTCGTCAGCACCATCCTGCTATCGTTTATGATCAACGACATTCGTTCCATGTTGGATGAGTACGTTCTGTTCCTTTTGTTTTGTCCTATTCCCTTCAATAACCCCAGTTTCTCCAGGTCCTTGATGCGTCTATAGCATTTGACCTGTGGTATTTTAAGTACTTCACACAGCTCTCTCACCCCTCTCGGGTTTGTGTATGTAAGAGCAAGTATCTTCGCGGCATCGGCGTCAAGCGCTAATTCCGCGAGGTCGAACCCCACGGCCTTCGATTCCATCAAACAATTGAACGTCCCGGATTCTATATAGGGGTATTCTCGAGATTCTCCCTACTGATAGTGACAATAGCGAAGTTTTCTGGGTATCCAGCAGTTGATTGGTCCGAAAAAAACTCGCTCGAGAACCGTTAACTCTCTATTCAGAATAAGTTTAGACGACGTACTCCGGCTTCACTCAGGCAGAATTTAAGAGCAATTATATATCCACAATCACATTCATTTTTCCTGCACGAGGGGGATGGCGTGAGGAAATCGTTGAGTGTTGCGGCACTAGCTGTGCTTGTAGTCGCATTATTATTGGCGACGAGCTTCAATACCAACCCCGGTACGGATGCTATCAGCATTGTCGATGCAAAATCAACATCCTCATCTGGTCAAATACCTCTATCAAGCTCTTTCATCGAGAACTATAGCCAAGCTAAACAATTCCAAGCTGGAACGATCTTCGATAACCAATCACACGGCATATGCGTGGACCCCTTGTCCCAGGACTTCGCTGCAGGGGACCTGAATCATGATGGAATAAGCGATGTGGCGGTCATCAGTAAGCAGACCAATGATATCTGTATCTATAATCGCAGCTCGAACGGTGCACTATCCATCGTTCCTTGGAGAATCTCCAAACCTGGTATGGTGGATATGAGAAGCATCGCTATTGGTGACTTGAACAATACCGGTAACAATGATATCGTCGTTTGCTATAATGATTCGTCTGGATATGGACATGTCTCTATTTTCTTCCAGTCACAAAATCAACCGTATTTCAATCTGAAGAATACAACTGATATGCTGGTGGCTCCCGAGCCACAGAAAGTTGTGATCGGAAAGTTCGATGGTGCTTCAAGTTACTGCATAGCCATTGTATGCATTGGAAACTCGGGTAACAAGATTGACGTCTGGAGACACCCATTCAAAAATCCGGGCAATAACGAAAAAGAAATCTCAATACCTTCGTTCACCAAGAGCAAATTCCTGGCTGCGGGTGACTGCAATGGAGATGGCCTGGAAGATCTAGTCGTAGGGAACTACAGCGGAAATGATGTCTTTATCGCACATCAACCCACGACATGGACTGGAGGTTGGTCTTCGTCTGTAATACCCATAGATGGCCAAGCCTCAGATGTACAACTTTCAGATGTTACGGGAGATGGCAAAAGCGACCTCATCTTTGCCGACGCCACTAACTTGCTGGGATATTCATCGATGAAAATCTATGCCAACAACGCCAGCAACGGAAATGACTTTCCAGCGAATCCGACAAATGTTGTTTTGAAAACTCCACTTGGCCCCGGTAGCGTGGCTGTTGGTAAACTTACCAGTGGATCTGGTACGGATCTGCTTGCCTTATCGATTGGTTATGCCAATGTCAGCGCATACTTCCAGAACAGCCAAGGATCGTTTGGTCAATATTCCAATCTCACATTTCCTGTGGATGAATCGCCTTTGAAGGCCATTGTTGACAGGTCTGTTACTGGTCACGAAGGTGTGTTCATCCTTTGTCAAGGTCCCGCCAGTGCCAATGGCACACTTTATTGGTTCAGCACGAATCCGAAGCTGACAGGGAACGCCGATGCCGACATATTCTCCGGAACCAACAGGCCTATGACACTTGCAACGGGCAAACTAGCAAACGGGAACAATATCGTGGCCACACCCCTAACTGCATCCAATAAGGTCCTACTGTCAACGTCAAATAATCTAACGCTAACCCTCTGGACCCAGACGAGACCGGTCGCCGCGGTGTTTGGAAAATTCACTTCAAAAACCGGCGACGACCTGGCTGTCATAAATTCTGGCTCTCAATCCATCAGCCTGTATAATGGATCTCGGCTGTTGACCGATATTTGGCCTTACAAGAACATCACCCTCCCATTTAATCCCGTAAGCCTCTCCAGTAAGAGCCTTAGAGGAGACGGTTACGACGACCTATTGATCGGCTATGCCCAAGGCTGCTTCATCTTGTATAATACTGAGAATAGCCAGACCTTCACTCTCGGTTCAAGCGAGAACCTAGGCGGTTCTATTTCCGGAAACAGGGTCGCTATTGTTGTGAGTGATTTCAATAAGGACGGCATTGCGAGCGATGTGGCCTTGTTGAACACAGTGACCAACCGGGTGGAAATATACCCAAGGAACCTCACGGGGATTCCTGGGTCATTCTATTTGCATACCCCGAGTTCGTATCTCAACGCCACCACTAATCTGATGCTATCCATCGCCCTGGGAGACCTCGATGGTTCATCTGGACAGGATATAGCGGCTGTCACTCAAAATGGTAAGCTACTCATATTCCTGCAACCCAGCTATGGATTCACCAGTACATCCGATTTCTATCCGGATTCTGTCATTCATCTGGCCGGGAAACCGTCCTCGATATCCGTGGGTGATGTGAACGATGACGGTCTGACCGACATCCTGATCGGCTATGCCGATTCGCCTCGCCTGGCCGCCTATCTGAGAACAGGCCCTGCCACATTCGTCAACACCTTCAACTTAACCACTGGTGCAGCCCCTGCCGCGGTAATGGCTCAGGATGTCAACGGAGACGGCAGGACCGACATCTCATGCGCGTCACCGGGCAGCCATTCGATAAGCATCTGGTTCCAGAACAACCTGGCACCGGTGGCCAAGATCGGAGGGCCATCATCTCAGTATAGAACCGTCCTGACCTCATTCAACGTTGCGTCAAGCCTGGACTCCTATTCTGACATTGGATCGTTGAATTATACCTGGGCATTCGGAGACGGGACGCCTGGCTATGGAAAGACAGTTTCACATGCATACCAAGACATCGGAAAGTTCAACATCACTCTCAGAGTGACGGACAGGGGTGGACTTTACACAACAAACACCTTGATCATTACCGTTCTCCAAACATATCCTTCAGCGGATCTGACCATCTGGCCGGAGCTACCTTCCGAAGGAAGTTGGATTCTCTTCAACGATATGAGCTTGCGGTCGACCGTTTCCAACTCCCCCATACAAACTTGGCAATGGATGTTTGATGGCGTGAACGGCAATATTACTAAGAATGCGAAGCAACGCTTCGGAGCCGGGGAGCACACGGTCATGCTTAAGGTCACAGATGCCAACGGAGTTACGAACTCGACCCCTCTGCGGTTCTTCAACGTGACCGAGGTGCAACCCATGGCCGGTTTTACCATATCCAGCGCGAAGGTAGGTTCCCCGGTCTACTTCAACAGCACCAGCAGTTTCGCCTGGACCCCGATCGTCATCTACAATTGGAGCTTTGGCGACGGGAATATGACAAGCGGGGCCAATCCATCAGTTGAATACACCTTCAACATGAAAGGATCGTATCAGATCGCGCTAAAGGTCACCGACGCAAAAGGGTTTTCCGACGAAATGGTGCAATGGCTTCATGTAAATCCGACCCTGCCTAAGGCAACCATCTCGTTGGATGGACAATCCATTGAGGGTTCCCTGACCAAGTTCATAATCTCGACCTCCTCGTTTAACCCAATCGTGTCCTGGAACTGGTCGTACGACAACAACCAGACCTGGCACCTGTCCAATGACAATGTTACTGGCACATCATTCACTTTCGCAAACAACGGTACCTATTGGGTCAGCCTGAACGTCACGGAGAGGGACGGATCTTGGTGCCTTATCAGCATACTGGTCGACGTGCAGGATAGCAATCCGAAGATCCTCAGATTCTGGGCGCCGGAGGGCTTGACCTGCGAAATGGATCAGAACGTGAGCTTCTGGGCCACAGCCTCATCCTATAAGAACATCACCAAGTACGAGTGGAATTTCGACTATGGCAACGGAGGAACTTGGGTCGCCTCAACACCATTCCAGACCAACCACACGTCCTGGAGCTTCAACAAGCCTGGGATACACTTCGTGAAGGTGAGGGTATGGGATGACGACGGGTACACGGAATATTACTCTTACCCAGGGCTAGAGATCCGGGTGGTGGACCAGGCAGCAACGGCTTTATCCATCGAATCCCTGGCCTTGCTGGCGCTAGTGATAGCCATCATTACCACTATCCTTATCTTCTTGATCTATCGAACGCTTGTCCCGGTGGATGAGGTCTTCATCATATTCCAGGATGGCCAACTGATGGCACATCAGACCAGGCGCATCAAGCCAGGCATGGACGATGATATCCTAGCTTCAATGTTCGTCGCCATCCAGATGTTCGTAAAAGACTCGTTCAAGGACGAGTCCTCGACCGGTCTGAACCGCATGGACTTTGGCAAAAAGAAGATTCTGGTGGAGAAAGGTGAATCATTTTACCTGGCCGTGGTACTGCACTCGAACCGGACCGGGTCGATCCCGAAGCGCATGCAAATTGTCATCGATGATATCCAGAAGAACTATGGACCGGCACTGAAAGTTTGGGACGGGGATCTGGAGAAGGTCCGCGGTGTCAAGGACTCGGTCAACTCGTTGGTGAAGCGCAAGAGGCCCTTCGGGAACAAGTAATGCTTGCGGGCAACGGGCTTATATCTCCAAACCATTGAACCTGGGCAATGTCAGTCATCGAGAACTTGGCAATAGTGCTAGCCCTTTGCGCCCTGCTATCGCTGATCTCCTACAAGTTCGGGTTGCTGACGCCCAGCGGCAGCGCCGCCTCGTTCGTCATGGGAGTGGTCATCGGTGTCTTCGGCTCGATCAACTGGCTGATTGTGTTGATCGCATTCGCCCTGGCCGGTTTCGTGGTGACCAGGTACAAGATCGATGTCAAGATGAAGAACGGCCTGCAGGAAGGGAAAAAGGGCGAAAGGACCTACAAGAACGTATTCGCCAACGCTTTCGTGCCTGCACTGATAGCTGTTATCTCGTACGCCGCCGGAATGCAGAACCAGCCCATCGCCGTGTTCGCCTATCTCTGTTCCATCAGCGTTGCCGCCGCGGACACGATAGCTAGCGAACTGGGGGTACTCAGCCCGCATGTCCGCCTGATCACCAATTTCAAAAAGGTGCCGGCCGGGACTGACGGCGGCATCTCTACCTATGGTACGCTCTGGGCCATCCTGGCGGCGACCTTCTGCTCGCTCGCCGGTTGGGTCGTACTGTTCCCGGGGTTGGCAATAGACGTCCGCGTGTTCGTGCCTATCATCATGGGAGTGTTCGGTTGCATGGTCGACTCGCTCATCGGAGCGACGTTTGAGACCTGGAAGATGGTGGACAAACTCGGTAATAATGTCTCGTCCATGGCCATCGGATCGGTCGTTGGCGTGCTGATCCTGGTATTCATCTGAAGGAGCTTAGGGCATTGATTATCTAGTTAATATCTCGATGTCAGACAGTATGGAGGCAGTAGGATGCAGATAGATGTCAAGCCAGGCTTGCTCTACTTCCTGAAGGGCAAGGAGGACGTTCGGGTCCGTGAACTGGTAGCCACCCTCAGGTCTGCTGGATACCGTTTATTGGTCGTCACTTCACGTGCCTCGGTGGCGGTTTCGAACGACCTGGAGACACCGCCCGACTGCATCCTGACCTTGACCGAATCGGAGGGGCAGTATTGTGTGGACCCTCAGAACCTGATGGTGCTCACCGATACTATCACCAAGTTCATAGAGCGGGACGGCCCTTCCGCCTTCCTGATCGAGGACCTCGGCCTGTTGAAGCAGAAGAATGAATTCCCCAGAGTGCTGCGCCTGGTCGGTTTCCTTTACGAATCGTTGGCCATGAGCCGAGGAATCGGCATTATCGTGATCGACCCGCAATCGTGGGACGATAGAGAAATGGCACATCTGGGAAAAGAGGGGTGTATTATGGAAGAGAAGGACCGCCTGGATGTGAGGTCCTTGCAGCCTCGAAACCGCTAGAATGCCCTCCATCCCAGAATGTTTAAATATGACCGTTTGCTTCGGTGGCCTAAGAATGGTATGACGGCCAAAGAGGCGGGGATACGCCTGGTCTCATCCGAACCCAGAAGCTAAGCCTGCCGTCGTTCGGCGTTGTACTGTGGTGCGCGAGCC